>JAQGKA010000119.1 GCA_028290355.1 Tardiphaga sp.
GGCCCCAAGGCCGACCGCCCGCAGCAGGACCGCGGCCCGCGCGTCAATGAGCGGCAGTCGATGAGTTCATCCGCGCCGCGCAAGCCGGGCGAAGCGGCACCGGGCGGCGCGTTCGCCGAGGCGCTGCGCCGCGCGGCTGAAAAGGGCGCGGGGAAAGCGAAGTAGTAGAAGCGACCGCACGGCCTTCCAACGAGTCGTCCCGGCGCAGGCCGGGACCCATGCTCCGTGCCGTCTCACTTTGGCATTGTGGCAGAGGCCTTGTTCTTTCAGCGAGTCCTGCGGCTATGGGTCCCGGCGTTCGCCGGGATGACTCATTGAGGGCTCATGCCTGCCCCATCTCCACCGCCAACTGCAAAATATCCTCATCGCAATTCCTGCCGCCGATGATCGACAGCCCGAGCGGACAATCGTCCAGGGTCGCCACCGGCAGCGAGATCTGCGGCAGGCCGGCGTGGCCGGCGAGGCAGAGCAGCTCGATGGCGCGGGCACGGAAGACGTCGAGCTGATCGGCGGGCGTGTTGCGCAGCGGCGCGATGCCCGGCGCGGTCGGGAGCACCATGATAGTATCCGCTGTCATCAGCGATAGCAGCCGCGCAACGATCTTTTCGCGCAGCGCCTTGGCCTCGGCGATCTCCTTCGGATCCATCACCGCCGCCGCGGCAAAGCGCTCCCTTACACCGGGACCGAGCTTTGGCTTGACCTTCTCGATCCATTCGCCTTGCGCGGCCCAGGCTTCTTCCGACTGAATGACGCGAAACACGTTGCGCCATGCCGGATATTCGCCACCGGCAACGTCGACATCCCCACTGTTGCCGACCAGCGCGATCAGGTGATCGAGCGCCGGCTGCAGCGCCTCGCTGACGCTGACATCGACGGCGGCGAACAGGTCGCGCGCGATCAGCAGTTTCTTCGGACGCCGCGCCGGGCGCGCGTGGTCGAGCAGCACCTTGCCGACCTCTTCCATGATCTGCGGGCTGCGGGCGAACCAGCCGGCGGTGTCATAGCTCGGCGCCAGCGGCACGGCACCAGTGAGCGGGATGCGGCCATGCGTCGTGCGGATGCCGTAGATGCCGCAATAGCTGGCGGGCAGCCGCACCGAGCCGCCGGTGTCGGAGCCGACAGCGAAATCGACCAGGCCGCCCGCGGTGGCCGAAGCCGAGCCGCTGGACGAACCGCCGGGGATACGGCCGGGCGCGGCGGGATTGACCGGCGTGCCGTAATGGGCGTTCTCGCCATTCAGACTCCACGCCAGCTCATCGGTGTGGGTCTTGCCGACGAATTTTCCGCCGGCCTCGAGCAGGCGGTCGAAGATCGGCGTCGACTGCGTCGGCACCGGATGCGTCGCCAGCCATTCCGGGCTGCCGGCGCCGGTGGGCACACCCGCAACGTCGAAGAAATCCTTCACGGCGAAGATCAGCCCCGCGAGCGGGCCGTCCTGCCTGGTCTGCAATTCGATGCGGCCATGGTCCACAAAGGCGTTCAGCGTGTCGTTGATCGGCATCGAATTCTCCATGAAAATTTCAAAGTCATCGCTGGACGGCGATGTCAGCTCGGCCGGAGCAGGCTCGCAGCCGGCTTGATGAAGGTGCGCACGCCGCGCTTCAGGCCGAACAGCGGCTGCGCGATCTCGCATACCGCCTCCGCCTTGGTCTCGCAATCCAGCACCACGAGATCGGCGGGATGACCGACGGCGATGCCGTAATCCCTACGGTTGAGGATCTTTGCGGAAGCCGAAGTGACCATGTCGAGACAGCCGGCGAGATCGCTGATGGCGCCGACCTGGGTGATGTTGCCATAGAGGTTGATCATCCGGATCAGCGAGACATCGCCGAACGGCGTGAAGGGGTTCAGCACGTTGTTGGTGGAGATGTTGCAGTTGACGCCGAGCGCCCGGAGCTTGTGCGCCGGGGTGACGCCGCGCGGCACGTTGTGGTCGCTGTCGCGGCCGGTGAGAAACAGGTCCGTTGCCGGCAATACGGTGACCGCTACGCCCGCGGCGGCCAGCCGCTTCGCCGCCGCCTCAAACGCGGCCGGCGGCATTGCGGAGAGTTTGGTGACATGGCCGATGGTGGTGCGGCCACCCCAGCTGGTGAGCTCCGCCTTCCGGCAGACCTCATCGAGATCGAGATGGGCGGGATCGAGGCCGAAATCGAGATGGAAATCGATGTCGACATCGAACTGCTTCGCCATCGTGAAGATCTTGGCGATCTGGCCATGGGAATCCTTGTCCATATAGGGCGCGCCGCCGACCACGTCGGCACCTTCCCGCAGGGCCTGCAGCATGATGTCCTCGCAGCCGGGATCGTCGAGCAGGCCTTCCTGCGGGAACACACAGAGCTGCAGGTCGATCGCCCAGGCGTAGTCCTGCTTCAATTTCTTCAGCGCGCGAAAGCTGGTGAGGCCGACCCGGGGATCGACTTCCACATGGGTGCGCATCTGGTTGGTGCCGTTCTTGATCGCCTTCTCCAGCGTCTGCGATGCGCGCTGATAGACGTCCTCTTCCGTAAAGCCGCGCTTGGCTTTTGCCACTTCGCCGATAGCCTCCTCCAGCGTGCCCTTCTCGCAATGGCAGCGGCCGAGCAGGCAGGACTTGTCGAGATGGATGTGGGTTTCGACGAAGCCGGGCACCACGAGGCGGCCGCAGAGATCCTGTTCCGGCGCCTCGCCCTTGGGCAGGCCGATCTCGATCGCCTCGAAGCGGCCGCCGCGCAGCCCGATATCGACGGGGCCATCGGCACGATCGACGATGCGCGCGTTGCGCAGGATGAGATCGAAGGTCATGGGTTATTCCTTGGGAAGCGACTGCAGGTCCGAAATTGAGTGGCGATGGATTCTCTCCCGTCATGCCCGGCGCTATGCCGGGCATCCACGTCCGCCTTCGCAGAACATCGTGGATGGCCGGCACAAGGCCGGCCATGACGGAACATGAGGTGCAGAGTGAGAAGCATCTACTGCGCGGCCTCGACATGGCCGAGATAGGCGGCTTCGACTTCGGGATCGCTGGCGAGATTCTTGGCGCTGTCCTCACGCACGATCTTGCCGGAGTCGATGACATAGCCGCGGTCGGCGATGGCCAGCGCCAGCACCGCCATCTGATCGACCAGAAGAATGGTGATGCCCTCGTCGCGCAGGTCAGCAAGCACGTCGAACAATTCGTTGATCATCGCCGGCGCGAGGCCGAGCGAGGGTTCGTCGAGCAAGAGAATGCGCGGCTTCGCCATCATGCCGCGCGCGATCGCCAGCATCTGCTGCTCGCCGCCGGACAATAGCCCTGCCCGGCTGTGGAGCCGATCGCGCAGCCGCGGAAAGCGTTTCAGCAGCGCCTCGATCTCGGTGGCGTAGTCGACATTCTTGCGAGTGTTGGCGCCGAGTTCGAGATTGTCGTAGACGGTCATCTCGGGAAACACCTGACGCCCCTCCGGCACCAGCGCAAGGCCGCGCGCGGCGATCAGATGCGCTTCGGCACGCTCGATGCGGTGGTCATCGAGAATGACGTCGCCCTCCACCGGGCGCAGCAGCCCGGCGACGGCGCGCATCATCGTGGACTTGCCGGCGCCATTGGCGCCGATCAGCGCCACCATCTCGCCGGGCTTCACCTGGAAGTTCAGCTTCTGCAGCACCGGTGCCGCACCATAGCCGGCGGTAAGATCGATGGCGGTCAGCACCGCATCCTGCGAGCCGCTCCATGGCGTGGCCCTCGCGCGGGCGCGCATCTCGGCGCCGCCGAGATAGGCGGCCAGCACTTTCGGATCGTGGCGAATGTCGTTGGGCGAACCCGCCGCAATCGGCTTGCCGGCATCGAGCACCACGATGTGATCGGAGATGCCCATCACCAGGCGCATGTCGTGCTCGACCAGGATCACGGCGATGCCGACATCGGCGATGCGGCGCAGCAAGCCGCTCAGCGCTTCCTTGTCAGATGACATCAATCCCGCCGCGGGCTCGTCGAGCAACAGCACCCGCGGTCGCATCGCCAGCGCACGGGCGATTTCCACCAGGCGGCGATCGACATGGGGCAGATCACCGGCCGTGGCCGCCAGCGCGCCCTTGTAGCCGACAAAAGCGATCAGCGCTTCCGCGGCATCTTCATCGCTGCTGCTTGCCGCGGCCGACAGCATCGAACCGAGTTTTCCGCGGCGCATCGCGATCAGGACATTGTCGAGCACGCTCATGGTCTCGAACAATTTGGTGGTCTGGTAGGTGCGGCCGATGCCGGCACGCGCCACCTTCCAGGCCGGCGCGCCCGCCAGTTCCTCGCCGCCGAGGCGGATGCTGCCGGTGCCCGGCCGGTAGAAACCGCCGATCATGTTGAGCACGGTGGTCTTCCCCGCGCCGTTGGGGCCGATCACGCTGGTGACCTTGCCCTGCCCGGCGACGAAGGAGACGTTCGACGCCGCCTTGATGCCACCGAAGGTGATGCCGATGTCGCTGACTTCGAGCGGTGCACGATCATTTCCCGACGTTAGGAACTCCGCGACATCGACGGTGCCGGCCGCCGCAGCGCGCGGATCGATGCGGCGAAACAGCCGCGCGATGGTGCCGAGAATGCCTTCCGGTGCCAGCCACAGCACGACCAGCAGCAGCGCGCCGAAGAACAGCAGGCGATATTCGGCGAGATGCGACAACAGCTCCGGCAATACCACGGTGATGACAGCGCCCACCACTGGCCCAAGCACCCAGCCGGCGCCGCCTACGATGCAGGCGAACAGGAACAGGATCGATTGCGAGAACGGAAACGAATCCGGCGACACGAACGCGAGCAGCGACGCGAAGATACCTCCAGCCAATCCGGCGAACACCGCCGACAGCATGAAGGCCGCGGCCTTGACGCTGACCGGATTGAGACCGATGGAGCGCGCCGCAATCTCGGCATCGCGCACCGCGACCATGGCCTTGCCCCAGGCCGATCCGGCGAGCCTATAGAACAGATAGGTCGAGGCGCCAGCGATTGATATCGCCAGCAGCGCGATCTCGCGCTCGGTGAACATCACGCCGCCTAGCACCGGCGACGGCAGGCCCATCAAGCCGTTGGAGCCGCCGGTGACGCCGCGCCATTCGATGCTGAGATGCTGCACGATGAAGGCAAAGGCGATGGTGATCATTGCTAGATACGGCCCGCTGACGCGGAGGGCCGGCAGCGACAACAACAGCCCGATCGCGCCGGCAATGACGCCGGCGAGCGGCAGCGCGATCCAGAAGCTGACGCCCTTCAATGTCAGGATCGCCACCGTATAGGCACCGATGGCGTAGAAGCCGACATGGCCGAGCGAGATCTGACCAGTCAGTCCAACGAGCACATTGAGCCCGACGCCGACGATGGCCGTCAGCGCCACCATGGCCAGCACGAACGGCACGTAGCCTTCGGCCTTCGCGGCATACAGCAGCGCGATGCAGGTCAGCACCAGCACGGTCAGCGGCATCACATAGGCGCGCAACGAGAATCGAGACAGCATCGTCATCGTCAGACCTTGTTGATCGCGGCGCGGCCGAACAGCCCGTTGGGCATCAAGGCAAGCGCTGCGATGACGATCGAGAACACGACGATCTGGGTGTAGACCGAACCGAGATAGGAGGTGACCAGCGCCTCGATCAGGCCATAGACGAGACCGGCGATGACGACGCCCCAGGCCGAGCCCATGCCACCGAGAATGGCGACGGCAAAGGCCTTAATGCCGAACAGCGTGCCCATCTCCGAACTGACACTGAACAATGGCGCGATCAGGATTCCGGCGAGGCCAGCCAATGCGGTGGAGAGCGCAAAGGAGATCGCGACGGTGCGATGGACGTTGATGCCCATCAACCGCGCCGCGTCGGGATTTTGCACCACCGCCAGCAGCGTCTTGCCGCGGCGGGTGTTGCGCAGCACCAGATGCATCACCAGCGCGATGCCGACGCCGACCAGGGGAATGATGAGCTGCAGCGGATAGACGCCGGCGCCGAAGATCTTGATCGGCGCGCTCGCCAGCGCGGAGGGAAAGCCGCGCGGCTCCTTGCCGAAGGTGAACAGCACGGCATTGTCGAGCACGATGCCAGCAGCGACCGTGGCCATCAGCCAGGCGTTGGAGCCCCGCGCCACGAACGGCCGAACGAGAATGCGTTCGACGACGAGGCCGAACAGCGCGCAGACGACGAGGGCTGCGATCACCGCCAGCGGCATCGGCCAGCCGTATCTGATGCCAAAGGTGTAGCCGAGCACGGCGCCCAGCATCATCGCCGAGCCCTGCGCAAAATTGACGGTGTTGGAAACCACATAGGTGATGTGGAAGCCGAGCGCGATCAGCCCGTACATACTGCCAAGACCGATGCCCGAGATGATGGCGGAAGCGAGCATGGGGAATCCTGCAACAGCGAAGGAAAGAGTGAGAACTTGACCTCTTCCCGCTTGCGGGGAGAGGTCGGATTGCGAGCGCAGCGAGCAGTTCGGGTGAGGGGGAGTCAGAGTTTCACTCGAGAGTCCCCCTCACCCGCCTTCGCTACGCGAAGGCACCCTCTCCCCGCAAGCGGGGAGAAGGAAGCGCGCTGCCGACCAAGAACTGTCATTCCGGGGCGCGAGCAGCGTCAGCTGCGAGTGAACCCGGAATCTCGAAATGTTCAAAACAGATCGGGATCCCGGGTCTGCGTCACCGCGCCTGTTGGCGCGGCAACGCATCCCGGGATGACGCCTTCGGCGTCAGTTCATCAGCGGCACGATCTCGTCGCCCTTGAAATAGGTGAACAGGTAATCCGACGGCGACAGCGCGTCCTGGTTCTCCTTGGAGAAAGGCTTGCTGTAAGACTTGATCAGGCCGTCATACTTGTCGATCTCGTAAAACGCCTCGCGGATCTTCGGGCCTTCGGTGGAACCGGCCTTGGCGATCGCCAGCGCGGTCAGATGCATCGCGTCATAGGCATTGGCGATGCCCACCGCGGGCGTCACGTCGGCGGCCGACTTGATCTCCGGATACTTCTTCTTCAGCGCCTCGAGCACCGCGACCGACTTCGGACTGGTATTGCCGGAGAAGCTGAAGGTCTGGATGAAGTGCACCTTCTCCGCGCTCGGACCGGCGAGCTCGGTGAAGCGGCCGCCGGCGGGGCCCCAATGCGAGATCACTGGGACGTTCCAGCCCATGCGGTCCAGCGACTTCACCACCTGTGCGGAGGGCGCGACATTGGCGACCATGAACAAAGCATCGGCGCCGGCGTCTTTCAGCCGCGTCAGTTGCGGCACCAGATCGACATCGCCGGTCTCGAATTTCTCGATGCCGGCGGTGGAAATTTTCTTGGCTTCCAGCGCGGTCTTCAGCCCGGCCTCGTTGGATTCGCCCCAGGGATTGTTGATCAGGATCATGCCGGGCTTCTTGGCGCTGTATTTCTTGACGGCGTAGTCCACCAAAGCGATATCGACCAGCGCATCAACGGCGGAGACGCGGAACACGTAGTTCTCCGCAGCGCCATTGCGGGTGATCGGCGTGCCGGCGGCCCAGACGCCGATGAACGGCACCTTGGCCTGGTTGGCGAAGGGAACGATCGCCATCGACACCGGCGTGTCGATACCGCCGAAATAGGCCACGACCTTCTCGCGCTGCACCAGTTCCCGCGCGGCAATCACGCCCTTGGCAGGGTTGCTCTCGTCGTCACGCACCACCAGTTCGACCTTCTTGCCGAGCAGGCCGCCCTTGGCGTTGATCTCGTCGATCGCCAGCGACAGACCGCGCACGATGGCCTCGCCGGACTTCGCCGACTGGCCGGACATCGCCGCGACGAGCCCCATCTTCACGGTCTCCTGCGCCTGCGCCGGCCCTGCGAGGGCGAGCGACAGCGACGCGGCGCCGGCCGCGAGCAGCAATCTTCGGGAAAATCCTGGAAATGCCGATGTCATGACGATACCCCTCGAAATGAATGAACTCGCCATTTCCAAGCAAGCGGTATGCCACGGCGTATGCGATTGGAAAGCCTGCGAAATCGCAGATAGGCCCGGCGCCATTGCGGTTTTCACCGGTTGGCTGCCTAATATCCGGACATCAGCCGCTTAAATCGTATACAATCCATCACAAAAACGGATACACATCTGGCATCGGGCTTGCTTGGATAAGCCAACATTTGCCGCTCAGGAGATCACGCCATGCCGCTCACCCAAGCCGCCCTCGCGCCAGCCACCGACGAGACCGCCGAAGCCGCTGGCATCGTTGAACGATTCCTCGTCGCGTCGATGGTGCCCGATCCAGAAACCGCGGCGACCTTCATGGCCGCGGATGTCGCCATTACTTTTACCGGGGGCCGCAAGTTCAAGCACCCGCGCGAAACCACCGGCTTCAATGCGATGCGCTACAAATGGGTGAAGAAGAAGATGGAGCGCACCGACGTGTCGGCAGGCATTAGCGAGACCATCGTCTACAACACCGGTACGCTGTACGGCGAATGGCACGACGGCACCCCGTTCGAAGGCAACCGCTACGTCGATCGCTTCGTGGTGCGCGGCGGCAAGATCGTGCAGATGGATGTCTGGAATGACAGTGCAGAGAGGATATTGGTGCGGATGGATATCGAGGCGTAGAGGCGGAGGCTGTCATTCCGGGGCGAGCGAGCGCAGCTCGATCGAACCCGGAATCCAGAGATGATGAACACCTCAAGATTCCGGGTTTGCAACCTCAGCTGCGCTGAGCTTGCGCCCCGGAATGACAGCGGTGTTTCGCTGAATCACCTTCGCTTCTTCGCCGCCTTCGGCGCAGCCTCCAGCGCATACGGCGCCAGGATGTCCTGGATATCGCGTTCCTTCGCGGGATGCGCCGATATCAGCGCGCGATCGGCGACGGCGTCGAGGTGGTGATCCATCAGCGCGGTCGCGCGTGCGACGTCGCCGGAGGCCAGCGCGGTGATGATCTCACGGTGTTCGCTGACGGCGCATTCCGGCGAGTGCGGCCGGTTGTAGAGCGCGAGAATCAGTCCACAGCGCGACGCCACCTCGCTGACGTAGCGCGCCAGCACCGGATTGCCGGTCATTTCCGCCAGCTTGATGTGGAATGCGGTTGCCAGGCGGATCTGCAACGGCATGTTGCTGCCATGCGCCTCTTCCTCGGCATCCACATGGGCCTTCAGCGCCTTGATCTGCTCGCGCGTGAGGCCGCCGGCAAGCCGTGCGACCACCAGCCGCTCAAGGCCGATCCGCACATCGAAGATGTCGCGCGCTTCGTTCCAGCTCGGCGTGGCCACTGCGGCACCGCGGTTGCGACGGAGTTCGACCAGTCCCTCGGCTGCAAGCTGCGCCAGCGCGGCGCGGACGATGGTGCGGCTGGCGCCGAATTTTTCACCGATGGCGTCTTCGGGCAATTTGGCGCCCGGCTGCAGCGCCTGCTCGATGATGGCGTGCCACAGCGCCTTGTAGATGACGGCCGCGCGATCAGTCGCAGGGGTGGGGGTCTTGGCCATCGTGTACTGATATCACCGGGTTGAGACGCGTGAGTGCCACGATAGCCGCGCGAATGCAATTTCGCCGCGCCCGGCCTCACTCTAGCGAGGCCGGGCGTTGCGTTACTGGATGCCCTTCAGCAGCACCATGTTGGCGGCGATTTCCTTGGCCACCAGCGCGTCGATTTCGGCAGGCTTCATCGGCATCGGCCCGATGCCGAGCTTCTTCAGGCTGGCCTGCATATCCGCACTTGCCAGCACCTTGACGCCGGCGGCGTGCCATTTTTCGATGATGTCGGGCGGTGTCTTCGACGGCACGAACATGGCGAACCAGCTGCTGCTGTCGCCGCCGGGGGCGCCGGCCTCGGCCGGGGTCGGAACGTCCGGCAGGTCCGGCGCGCGCGTGGCCGAGGAAACCACCAACGCACGGACCTGGCCTTCGCGGATCAGCGGCAGCGCGGTGGAGAGCGGGCAGAAGTAGAAATCGATGCGGCCGCCGAGAATGTCGGCGATCACTTCGGGGCCGCCGCGATACGGCACATGGGTGGCTTCGAAGCCGGCGGCGAGGCGGAACTTCTCGGCGCTGATATGCACGTTGCTGCCGATGCCGACCGAGCCGAAATTGATCTGCGGGCCCTTGGCCCGGGCATCGACCAGGAAGTCCTGCACCGTCTTCCACGACCGCGAGGTCGGCACGATCATCACATTGGCGCTGGCCCCTATCATCAGCACCCCGGACAGGTCCTTGCTGGTGTCATAGGGCAGATTGGGGAAGATCGCCGGCGTGATGGCGATGGCCGAGGAATGCGCCAGAATCGAATAGCCATCGGGATCGGCCTTGGCCACCGCGTTGGTGCCGATCGAGCCGCCGCCGCCGACGCGGTTTTCGACCACGATCGGCTGGCCCAGTTCAGCCCCCATGCGCTCGAACACGATGCGCGGCACCACGTCGGTGGCGCTGCCGGCGCCGAACGGAATGGTTGCCCTGATCATTTTCGACGGGAAGGTGTCGGCATGGGCGGCCAACGGGGCCAGCAGGATTGCGGCCACACACGACCACGGCACAAACTTGTTCATTACGCACTCCAGTTGCACGCAGTTGCACGCATCCGATGCGGATGGCGGGCCTTGCGGCCAAAGGAGAGTGCATTGCAAGATCGGGGCCGGGGGACGCGGCGGTGCCAAAGTCCGAAGCTGTCATTCCGGGGCGGGAGCAGCGATAGCTGCGAGCGAACCCGGAATCCAGACGTGCTTGAACATCTCGGGGTTCCAGGTTCGCACACGACTGGCGTCGCGCGCGCCCCGGAACGACAAGGCTAGTTCTTCAGCGCCTGCAGCGCGTCGCGGACGTTGGGATCGAGGCCGGCGCCGCCGGCTTCGAGATGCGCCATGATCTGCTTGCGCATGCGCGGGTCCCAGAATTTCCGGATGTGTTCGGTGATCCCCGGCACGGCCTTGTCGTGGCCCTGGCTGTTGAAGAAGGTGCCGATCTGGTTGGCCATGTAGATCAGCCGGTCAGGCGACGTCGATGTGTGCATGATCGTTTCCCTGTGCACCGGCGCCGGAGGCAACGCGGTGCGAATGCGTGAAGATTTCAAAACCGTCGGCGCGCGCAACGGCCACCAGCGTGATGTTGGCCGCCTCCGCCATGCGGATCGCCAGCGCAGTGGGTGCGGAGACCGAGACCATCACGGATGCGCCGATGGCCGCGGTCTTCTGCACCATCTCCACGGAGACGCGGCTGGTCAGCAGCACCATGCCCTCGGAGGCATCGACCTGGTCCTGCGCCAGCGCGCCGGCCAGCTTGTCGAGCGCGTTGTGGCGGCCAACGTCCTCGCGCAAGGCGACGATTCCGCGTGCCGGCGTCCAGAACGCCGCGGCGTGGACGGCGCGGGTTTCGATATTGATTTTCTGCAACGACGGAATGTCCTGCATCGCCGCCATGATCTGCTCCGGCGCAAACACCCTGCCCGGCCCGACGATCGCCGCCGGCTTTATGGCCTCGGCAATAGAATCGATACCACAGAGCCCGCAGCCGGTGGGGCCGGCGATCTGGCGGCGGCGCGCGCTGATGCCTTCGGCGGTGTCGGTTGCCAGCCACATACGCAGCTCGATGCCGTCGTCGAATTCGACGGCCTCGAACGACTGGATTTCAGCGGCCGATTTCACAACGCCTTCGCTGAGGCTGAAGCCGATGGCGAAGTCGTGCAGGTTATCAGGCGATCCCATCATCACGGCATAGGTGCCGCCATTATAGGTGATCGCCAGCGCGGTCTCTTCCGGCACGGCGCGCAGGCCTTCGCTGGCGCCGCCGTGGCGCCAGATCGTGCGTGAAACCGAGCGTACCGGGTCGTGCATCTCTACTCCGCGGCTTCCACCACCGGCATCGCAATGCGGCGCGACTGACGGGCCTGCTCGTCATATTCCTTCTGCCATTCCGACGGCCCGTTCGACGGCGAGATCTGCACCGCCGTCACCTTGTATTCCGGACAGTTGGTGGCCCAGTCCGAGAACTCGGTGGTGATGACATTGGCCTGCGTGGTCGGGTGGTGGAAGGTGGTGTAGACGACGCCCGGCGCAACGCGCTCGGTAATCAGCGCGCGCAACGTCGTCTCGCCGGCGCGGCTCTGCAGCCGGCACCAGTCGCCGTCGCGCACGCCGCGCATCTCGGCATCATGCGGATGCATCTCCAGCCGATCCTCTTCATGCCAGACCACATTGGCGGTGCGCCGCGTCTGCGCGCCGACATTGTACTGGCTGAGGATGCGGCCGGTGGTGAGCAGCAGCGGGAAGCGCGGCCCGGTGCGTTCGTCGGTGGCGACGTATTCGGTCAGCATGAACTTACCCTTGCCGCGGACGAAGCCATCCATATGCATGATCGGCGTGCCCAAAGGCATCTTCTCGTTGCACGGCCACTGCACTGAGCCGACCTCGTCGAGCTTGGCGAAGGAGACGCCGCTAAAGGTCGGCGTCAACGCCGCTATCTCGTCCATGATCTCGGACGGGTGGTTGTAGTGCATCTCGTAGCCGAGCGCCTTGGCGAAGCCGAGAGTGACTTCCCAGTCTTCCAGGCCGTTCTTCGGCGACATCACCTTGCGGACACGCTGGATGCGGCGTTCGGCGTTGGTGAAGGTGCCGTTCTTCTCCAGGAAGGTCGACCCCGGGAAGAACACATGCGCATAGTTCGCGGTCTCGTTCAGGAACAGGTCGTGGACGATGACACATTCCATCGACGACAGCGCGGACACGACGTGCTTGGTGTTGGGATCGGATTGCAGGATGTCTTCGCCCTGCACATAAAGGCCCATGAAGGTGCCTTCGACGGCGGCATCGAACATGTTGGGGATGCGCAGGCCCGGCTCGTTGTTGAGCTTGACGTTCCACATCGCCTCGAACTGCTCGCGCACCGCATCGCCCGAAATATGCCGATAGCCCGGCAGCTCGTGCGGAAACGAGCCCATGTCGCAGGAGCCCTGCACGTTGTTCTGGCCGCGCAGCGGATTCACGCCGACGCCGGGACGGCCGATATTGCCGGTGGCCATCGCCAGATTCGCGATCGCGATCACCGTGGTCGAGCCCTGGCTGTGTTCGGTGACGCCGAGGCCGTAATAGATCGCGCCGTTGCCGCCGGTGGCGAACAGTCTAGCTGCTGCGCGCAACTCCTTCGGATCGACGCCGGTCATGATGGCGGTGGCTTCCGGGCTGTGATTCGGCTGTGCGACGAACGCCGCCCAGTCCTCGAACTCGCTCCAGTCGCAGCGCTCGCGCACGAAGGCTTCGTCGACCAGGTCTTCGGTGACAATGACATGGGCGATGGCGGTGAGCACGGCAACGTTGGTGCCGGGCATCAGCGGCAGATGGTGCTGCGCCTCGACATGGGCGGAGCGCACGATATCGGTGCGGCGCGGATCGACAACGATCAGCTTGGCGCCCTGGCGCAGACGCTTCTTCAACCGCGAGGCGAACACCGGATGGCCGTCGGTCGGGTTGGCGCCGATGATCATGACGACGTCGGTCTCTTCCACCGAGTCGAAATCCTGCGTGCCGGCCGAGGTGCCGAAGGTGCTGGACAGGCCGTAGCCGGTCGGCGAATGGCAGACGCGGGCGCAGGTATCGACATTGTTGTTGCCGAAGCCGGCGCGGATCAGCTTCTGCACCACGAAGACTTCTTCATTGGTGCAGCGTGACGAGGTGATGCCACCGATGGAATCGCGGCCGTACTTGGCCTGAATGCCCTTGAACTTCGCCGCAGCGAAATTGAACGCCTCGTCCCACGACACTTCCTGCCAGGGATCGGTGATCTTCTCGCGGACCATAGGATTGAGGATGCGTTCCTTGTGGTTGGTGTAGCCCCAGGCGAAGCGACCCTTGACGCAGGAATGGCCGCGATTGGCCTTGCCGTCCTTGTACGGCACCATGCGCACCACTTCCTCGCCGCGCATTTCCGCCTTGAAGGTGCAGCCGACGCCGCAATAGGCGCAGGTGGTCACCACGGAATGCTCGGGCTGGCCGATCTCGATCACGGCCTTCTCGGTCAGCGTCGCGGTCGGGCAGGCCTGCACGCAGGCGCCGCAGGAGACGCACTCGGAGCCGAGGAAGCTCTCGCTCATCCCCGGCGAGA
>JAQGKA010000130.1 GCA_028290355.1 Tardiphaga sp.
AACTCGCCCAATGGCACCATGTTGGGACCGTCCGACGGCGCGTGATCGGGATCGGGATGGGTCTCGATGAATACGCCGGCAACGCCGACCGCGACCGCGGCGCGCGCCAGCACCGCAACAAATTCGCGCTCACCGCCGGATGACGTACCCTTGCCGCCGGGCTGCTGCACCGAATGGGTGGCATCGAAGATGACAGGCGCGCCGGTGGTGCGCGCCAGGATCGGCAGCGCGCGCATGTCCGAGACCAGCGTGTTGTAGCCGAACGAGTCGCCACGCTCTGTGACCAGCACGTTGCGATTGCCGCTGCCGGTGATCTTGGCGACGACATTGGCCATGTCCCACGGCGCCAGAAATTGCCCCTTCTTGACGTTGACCACCTTGCCGGTGGCCGCTGCCGCCAGCAGCAGGTCGGTCTGCCGGCACAGGAACGCCGGGATCTGCAGCACGTCCACCGCTTCCGCAGCGCGCGCGCATTGATCGATTTCATGGACGTCGGTGAGCACCGGCAAGCCGAAGCTCTCGCGGATTTCGGCGAAGATCGGCAGCGCCTGGTCGATGCCGATGCCGCGCGCCGCCGAGGCGCTGGTGCGGTTGGCCTTGTCGAACGAGGTCTTGTAGACGAGCCCGATCTTGAGCCTGGTCGCGATCTCCTTCAGCGCACTGGCCACCTCGAGCGCATGCGCCCGGCTTTCCAGCTGGCACGGCCCGGCGATGATCGACAGCGGCAGTGCATTGCCGAATTGCACGGCGCCGGCGGAGACGATCGCGGCTGCTGAGGTGGTGGCGTTCAAGTCAAAATCCTTTGCCGTCGGCAGGATGGGTGTCGCAAGCGCTCAACCCATCCCGCGAGCCCGTCGTTACTTCATCGCCGAGAATGCAGTCGGCGCCAGCAACTGGCTGATGATGTTTCCTACGATCTGCCCGCTCTCCTCGGTCTTCGCCCGTGCCGAAATCCAGTCCGGATCGCTCTGAAATGCGTTCCACTTGGTCTCGCGGTCGGCCATCGAGTCCCACGCCAGAATGTAGGTCAGTTCCTGGTTGGACTCGCCGATCAGCGTCGTGAAAAAGCCGGCCTGCTTGATGCCGTGCTTGTCCCACAGCTTCAGCGTGGTGTTCTGGAAACGATTCAGCAGCGCCGGCAAACGGCCCGGCAGACAACGATAGACGCGCATCTCGTAGATCATCAACGACACTCCCCGATTTTTTCTTGGCGCGGCGGTTATAGCGGGTGGTTGATGCGCTGTCTTGAGGCGTTGGGCTCATGGCACCCGTGCCCGGCTTGACGGGCAATCGATCAAATCGTATATACGATAAATGGTTGACTTCGACCCCGCGAAGGAAGCGATCAATCTGTCGAAGCACCAGGTGTCGCTGGCACGCTGGGTCGATCTCAGAATTCGCGCCGTCGTGGCGGACGATCGTTTCGGCCACGGCGAACCGCGGTTTCGCGCCTATGGCCATATTGATGGTGTCGCGCACTGTCTGGTTTTTACGATTCGCGACGGGCGGTATCGGCCGATCAGCCTTCGACGTGCGCACGCTAAGGAGATGAGACGTCATGCCCCGTAAATTGAAAGAGCCGGTCTTCGACGACGACAATCCGGAGTGGACCGAAGAGGATTTTGCCAAGGCCACGCGCTTCGAGGGCGTTAAGATGAAGGATCTCACACCAGCTATGCTGGCGACGGTGAGAAATGCCCGCGGCCCGCAGAAAGCCCCCACCAAGATCGCCGTCTCGATCCGTCTCAGCCCCGATGTGGTCGCACATTTCAAGGCCAAGGGACCGGGCTGGCAGGCCCGCATCGACGATGCGCTGCGCAAGGTCGCGAAGTTGAAAGCGAGCTGAGCGCGCCCTGCCTTACACCAGCCGGCTTTGCGCCGCTGCAGCCTTGATGAAAGACGCGAACAGCGGGTGTGGTTTGAACGGCCGCGATTTCAGTTCGGGGTGGAACTGGACGCCGATGAACCAGGGATGGTTCTCGTATTCGACGATCTCCGGCAGCACGCCGTCGGGCGACAGGCCGGAGAAACGCAGGCCGTGCTGTTCGAGGCGGTCCTTGTAAGCGGTGTTGACCTCGTAGCGGTGGCGATGGCGCTCGGAAATTTCCGTGGCGCCGTCATAGACCGCCGACACCTTGCTGCCGCGCTTGAGCGTCGCGGGATAGGCGCCAAGCCGCATGGTGCCGCCGAGATCGCCGGCCTGCGAGCGCTTCTCGAGGTCGTTGCCGCGGACCCATTCGGTCATCAGGCCGACCACCGGCTCGGAGGTCGGGCCGAATTCCGTGGAGTTGGCTCCGGCAATGCCGCCGAGATTGCGCGCAGCCTCGATCACCGCCATCTGCATGCCGAAGCAGATGCCGAAATACGGCACGTTGCGCTCCCTAGCGAATTGCGCCGCGCGGATCTTGCCCTCGGCGCCGCGCTGGCCAAAACCGCCGGGCACCAGGATGCCGTTGACGTGTTCGAGGAACGGCGCCGGATCCTCGTTCTCGAAAACCTCGCTCTCGATCCAGTCGAGATTGACCTTCACCTTGTTGGCGATGCCGCCATGGGACAGCGCCTCGGTCAGCGACTTGTAGGCGTCCTTCATGCCGGTGTACTTGCCGACAATGGCGATGGTCACCGCGCCTTCGGGATTGCGGATACGCTCGTTGATGACGTGCCAGCTCTGCAATGCCGGCGCGGCCTTCGGCGTGATGCCGAACGACGCCAGCACTTCGTCGTCGAGACCGGCGTCGTGATAGGCCTCGGGCACGGCATAGATGTTGTCGACGTCGCGCGCCTCGATCACCGCGCTTTCACGGACGTTGCAGAACAGGCCGAGCTTGCGGCGCTCTTCCTTCGGGATCGGCCGGTCGGTGCGGCACAGCAGGATGTCCGGCTGGATGCCGATCGAGCGCAGCTCCTTGACCGAATGCTGGGTCGGCT
>JAQGKA010000171.1 GCA_028290355.1 Tardiphaga sp.
CACACGGTCCCGACGGGGTCGGCAAGATCGGACGACCCGCGCTGTTCCAGTCGTCGCAATCCTATCTGGCCTTCAGCGTCGCGATGCTGGCGCTGGTTGGCTACTTTGTCTGGCACTTGCCGCAGACGCGGCTCGGCCGCGCCATGCGCGCGGTGCGCGACAACGAACTCGCCGCCGGCGTCGCCGGCATCGATGTGTTCCGCACCAAGATCTACGCCTTTGCGATTTGTGCCGTGCTCGGCGGTCTCGGTGGCGGGCTGTTCGCCGGCGGCTTCGCCTATGTCAGTCCGGACCAGTTCTCCTTCGCCGAGTCGATCGTGTTCCTGACGATGTCTCTGCTCGGCGGCGTGGCGTCGCCGATTGGATCGGCGATCGGTACTGGTCTGCTGATCCTGATCCCGGAATGGCTGCGCTTCCTGAAGAGCGTGCCCGGGCTTTATCTGGCGATCTATGGCCTCTCGGTGATCCTGATCATCCGTTTCATGCCCGACGGCATCTGGGGTTTTGTCAGCGCCGGCCTCGATCGCTTTCGCCGCAAGGTCCAATTGCCGGATGCCGGGCTGCCGTTAAAACTGGCACCGGCGACGATCGGCGGCGACATGGTGCTGCAGGTCACCGGCCTCGCCAAGCACTTTGGCGGCCTCAAGGCCGTAGACAATGTCGATATCGCCGTGAAGCGCGGCGGCGTTCATGCGCTGATCGGGCCGAACGGCTCCGGCAAGACCACGACGCTGAACGTGCTGTCCGGCCTTTACAAGGCGACTGCCGGCAAGGTGCTGCTCGACGGCACCGACGTTACCGACATGCCGCCGCATTTGCGCGCCGCGGCCGGCCTTGGCCGCACGTTCCAGAATATCCGGCTGTTCCGTTCGATGTCGGCGCTGGAAAACGTCATCATCGGCGCCGAGCGGCCGGGCAATACGCTGATCGGCAAGGGCGACGACGCTGCGCTGACGCAGCGCGCGATGTCGGCGCTGACGTTTGTCGGCCTCGGCCCGCGCGCCACCGAGTTGATCTCCAGCTTCTCCTACGGACATCAGCGCCTGATCGAGATCGCCCGCGCACTGGCCGCCAATCCGACGCTGCTGCTGCTCGACGAGCCCGCGGCGGGATTGAACTCCAGCGAAAAGCTTGAACTGCATGAGTTGCTGAAGCGCATCGCGGCGCAGGGGCTGACCATCCTGATCATCGATCACGACATGACGCTGGTCTCTGAGGCTGCCCAGCACATCACCGTGCTCAACTTCGGACGCCGCATCGCGGACGGCGAATCCATGGCGGTGCTGCGCCATCCCGACGTCGTGTCCGCCTATCTCGGGACTGAATGATGGCGCTGCTTCAGATCAACGATCTCAATGTGCACTATGGCGAGATCGTCGCCTTGCGCGGCGTTTCGTTCAGTGTCGAGGAAGGGCAGGTGGTCACGCTGCTCGGCGCCAACGGCGCCGGCAAGTCAACGACGCTGCGTGCGATTTCCGGTCTGGCCAAACCAGCCGCCGGTGAAATCCTGTTCGACGGACATTCGATCGCGGGGCTCGGACCGGAAGCGATCGTGCGGATGGGCATCTCCCATGTGCCGGAGGGCCGCCGGGTATTCCCCGGCCTGACGGTGAAAGAGAACATCATGCTCGGCGGCTCCAACCGCCGCGCCGCGAAATCCGAGCTGTCCAAAGAAGCCGACGCGATGTTCGACCTGTTTCCTGACATCCGGAAGTTTTCCGACTCGCTCGGCTGGACACTGTCCGGCGGGCAATTGCAGATGGTGGCGGTGGCGCGCGGGCTGATGGCCAAGCCGCGGCTGTTGCTACTGGATGAGCCGTCGCTGGGTCTGGCGCCGGTGATCGTTCAGGCCGTGTTCCGGATCATTTCCGAGATCCGGCTGAAAACCACGGTCTTGCTTGTCGAGCAAAACGCGCGCATGGGACTGTCCGTCGCCGATCATGGCTACGTCCTGGAAACCGGACGCATCGTGCTGGGCGGCAAGCCGGATGAACTTTGGGGCAACGAAGCCATTGCCGCCGCCTATCTTGGCGGTCACGCCAAGCCACTCGCAGCCAACCTATAAGGGCGAATGTCCAACCATGGTTACTCTTCAAGTCAACAAACTGATCGACTTCGTCGCAGACGTCTTTGCCCATGCCGGTTCCTCCGCAGAAGAGGCGAAGCGCATCGCGACCTACCTCACCACAGCGAACCTCACCGGGCATGACAGCCATGGTGTGATCCGGGTGCCGGTCTACATTCGCTGGCGCAATGCCGGCCAGATCATCCCCAACCAGACCATCGAAATTCCCGTCGATACGCCGTCGCTGGCGGTGGTCGATGGCCGCTTCGGCTATGGCCAGACCGTCGGTCCGCAGGCCGTGAAGATCGGCATCGAGAAGTGCAAGGCGACGGGCCTCGCGGCGGTGGCAACGCGCAATTCCGGCCACATCGGTCGTATCGGCGACTGGGCCGAGATGGCCGCGGCCGAGGGGCTGGTGTCGATCCACTTCGTCAATGCCGCGGGCTCGGTGCTGGTCGCGCCTTATGGCGGCGTCGAGCGACGGCTCTCCACGGCGCCGTATTGCGTCGGCATTCCCCGCCCGGGCCATGCGCCCGTGGTGCTGGATTTCGCAACCTCGATCGTCGCCGAAGGCAAGGTGCTGGTCGCCAGCCGCGGCGGCAAGAAATTGCCTGATGGCGCGCTGATCGATCTCGACGGCACGCTCAGCGAAGACCCCGCAGTGCTGTACGGACCGCATGCGGCAGACGGGCCGCGCGATCATTCCAAGGGCTCCGGTGCGATCCGCGCCTTTGGCGAGCACAAGGGCTCGGGCCTGGCGCTGATTTGCGAATTGCTCGGCGGCGCGCTCACCGGCAACGGCGCCACCAAGCCGGATCGCCCCTTCGCCAACGGCATGTTCGCGATCTATGTCGATCCCAAGCGCGTCGATCCCAGCAATTTCTTCGATGGCGAAGTCACCCGCTACATCGACTACTTCAAGAACACCAAGCCGGCTGTTGGCACCGACTCCGTGCTGATCCCCGGCGACCCCGAGGCGCGCACCCGCGCCGATCGGACCAAGAACGGCGTGCCGCTGCCGGACGAGACCTGGAGCGCCATCGTGCAGACCGCGCGCGAGGTCGGCGTCAGCGAAGCTGCCGTCGCCAACGCGACCAAATAATTTCTCGAACCGTAGTCATCACCAACAACCAAAAGAAGGACCATCAACGATGGCAAATAAAGTGAAAGAAATCTGGAAGTCGGGCAAAGTCGCCGTCAACGGATGGCTGGCGATCCCGTCGGGCTTCTCCGCCGAGGTGATGGCGCAATGCGGCTTCGACAGTGTCACCGTCGATATCCAGCACGGCGTGCAGGACTACATGTCGATGGTGGAGTGTTTCCAGGCCATGGGTGCCCATCCGGTGACGCCGATGGTCCGCGTGCCATGGAACGAGCCTGGCATCATCGGCAAGGTGCTCGACGGCGGCGCCTATGGCGTGATCTGCCCGATGATCAACACCAAGGAAGAAGCCGAGAATTTCGTGCAGTATTGCAAGTATCCGCCGCACGGCACCCGCAGCAACGGCCCGATCCGCTCGGGCATGTACGGCGGCGCCGGCGACTATCAGAAGACGGCGAATGACGAGATCCTGTGCATCCCGATGCTGGAGACCCGCACCGCCGTCGACAACATGGAGGCGATCCTCGACGTCGAAGGCATCGCCGGCGTTTATGTCGGCCCGAGCGATCTCGGCTTCTCCTATGGCCTGGTGCCGAAGCTCGACCGCGAAGAGCCGGAAATCCTGAAGATCTACGACAAGCTGATCAAGGAATGCGACAAGCGCGGCATCTATCCCGGCATCCATTGCTCGGGTCCCGTGGGTGCTGCGAAGAACATCGGCATGGGCTTCAAGCTGGTGACGCTGCTCAACGACAGCGGCATTCTGGCCACCGGCGCGAAGAGCTGGGTCACCGATACCCGCAAGAACTCGGGCGGCAAGGCGTAACTACTCTGTCGTTCCGGGGCGGGAGCGGCGTCAGCCGCGAGCGAACCCGGAACCCAGAAGTGATGAGCATCTCGAGATTCCGGGTTCGCGACCGCCTTACGGCGTTCGCGCCCCGGAATGACGAGGAGGCACTCGTCCGAAGAGACAAGGCCAACATCGGGAGGACTACATGCGAAACAAATCGCTGTTTCTCAACCGACGCCAATTCGTCACAGCGGGGGCGGGCGCAGCCGTATGGCTCAGCGCGCCTTCGCTGGTCAGAGCCAACACATGGCCCACCAAGCCGATCAGGATGCTGGCCGGCTCCGCGGCCGGCGGCCAGACCGATCAATTCGCGCGCGTCTATGGCGATTATCTGTCGCGTGAGCTTGGGCAGACAGTGGTGGTCGAGAACAAGGCTGGTGCCAGCGGCGCCGTTGCGGCGACGGAGTTGAAGCGCTCCGATCCCGACGGCCACACATTGATGATCTGCAACACCACCGCCTATATGCTCAATCCGGTGCTCATCAAAGGACATCAAGTACAATGTCCCGCAGGATTTCGCGTGGATCACGGTGATGCCGGGCGGAAGTCTGCCGCTCATGGTGAGCGAGAAGGTCGGTGCCAAAACGCTGCAGGACTTCATCGACTATGCGCGCAAGACCGAGAAGGTGAATGTCGGCACCTATGCCGCCGGTTCCTTCGCACACATGGTCATCCTCGAGCTCAACAAGCAGTACGGCCTGAAGATGGAAGCGGTGCATTACCGCGGCGAGGCGCCGATGTGGCAAGATCTCGCCGGCGGATCCATCGATGCTGGCATCGGCAGCTACGCCGCAGCGCTGTCGGTGCTGCAGACCGGCAAGGCCCGTGCCGTCGCGGTGTCGCGCCGCCGGATCGATGCGCTTCCTGACGTCGCAACGTTCCGCGAGCAGGGCGCGACCTCGCGCGCGCACACGCTGCTGACCTTCCAGGGATGCGTGGCGCCGGCAAGGACTCCGCCGGAGATCGTTGCAAAACTGTCCGCGCTGTTCGTCGCGGCCGGCAAGAGCGATCGGGTTCGCGAATTGCTCAAGAGTCAGGGCGTCGATGAAGGCCCGATGACGCTGGACGCCAGTCAGGCGCTCTACAGGGAGGAGGCACCGATCTGGGCCGAGCTTGCAGCGAGCCTGGGACCGCAGGTGCAGTAACGCTCTGTCATTCCGGGGCGGGAGCGGCGCCAGCCGCGAGCGAACCTCAGCCACTCCAATTGGAGTGGCGGGGAACCCGGAGATGTTCGGCCATCTCGGGGTTCCGGGTTCGCGACCGCCTCGCGGTGTTCGCGCCCCGGAATGACAAGCTTGGTGCCGGCAAACCGAAACTATCAACGCAATTACAACTATCCGGGAATTCCCACCAATGCAGTTCGATGACGTTATCCTCGGTCGCCGCAGCATCCGCGGTTACAAACCCGATCCGGTACCCAGGGCGCTGATCGAGGAAATCATCGCTTTGGCGATGCGCGCGCCGTCGTCCATGAACACCCAGCCGTGGAATTTCTACGTCCTCACCGGCGAACCGCTCAATCGGATCCGCGCCGGCAATACCGAGCGGATGGTGGCAGGCATCCCGCAGTCGCGCGAGTTTCGCACCGGTCAGGCCTTTGCAGGCCCGCATCGCGACAGGCAGGTGGGCGTCGCCAAGCAATTGTTCTCCGCCATGGGGATCGCGCGCGACGACAAGGAGATGCGCCAGGACTGGGTGTTGCGCGGCTTCCGCCAGTTCGACGCGCCGGTCTGCGTGATCGTGACCTATGACCGCGCGCTGGACGGCAGCGACGATACGCCGTTCGATTGCGGGGCCGTGGCGACCGCTCTGGTCAATGCCGCCTGGTCGCGCGGGCTCGGCGCCGTCATCAACAGCCAGGGCATCATGCAGTCGCCGGTGGTGCGCGAGCATGCCGGCATCGCCGACGATCAGGTCATCATGAAGAGCATCGCGCTGGGATGGCCGGATGACAGCTTCCCGGCCAATGCGGTGGTGTCCGAACGAAAGTCCGTCGAAGAAGCAACGGTGTTCGTGGGGTTCGATTAGGCGGGCTATGAACTGTCATTCCGGGGCGGGAGCCGCGTCAGCGGCGAGCGAACCTCAGCCACTCCAATTGGAGTGGCGGGGAATCCCGAGATGTTCAAAGCATCTCCAGGTTCCGGGTCTGCACTTCCGTCGGCTGCGCCGCCTGAAGCGCATCCCGGAATGACAGCTAAATTTTCTCCTCCGCCCTTGACATAATTCCTACAGGATAATATACCCACTCTCGTCCCGCCCCACTGAGAGGGGCGTTCGCGACGTCCGTGGTCGCGGGGCGGGATGCGGTGACGCGGCAGCGTCAGGCCGGAGCGAAGGTCGCAGGGCGCAAGCCCGGATGCGAACGTGCGCCTTGTACAAAGGGTGCGTTCAAGGCCGGATGAGCGTGAGCGGCGGGAGCCGAGGCTGACGACCACGCTGGCGCGCCGGCCCAAGTCGTGTGGTTCCTGGGTGCCATATGGGGCACCCCGGGGCGGAGGGTTCGCAACGCCAACCGGCCTGCGAACCGCATCCTCAGCTCCGGGCGACGACCTTCCGCCGGGAAGAGCACGAAGCAAGCCGGAAGCAAACCGCGTGCGGAACGCCGGGTGATACCGGTGGCTCCGGAAGTCCTGGGCGCATTTGTTTTGCCGACTACGGCATCGCGCGCAGGCAAAGGGGTGCATCGGCACCCGGCGTTCCGCGCGCCCTCTCGGGAGGGCAGGGAATGCAGAGATCGACGGCGTCCCCGCGCCGCAAACAACAGGGGCGATCCCGCATGTCTGCCGTGATGTTTGCACGCCAGAGCAGGGGTGACGCCGCCTCACGATTTCAGCTAGACTCATTCCAAATCGCGGTAAAGCCAACAAAAAATCTCACGAGGAAATAGTTCATGGCCCAATCCCCCGTCATTCGCCTGCATGCCGACGACGCCGTGCTGATCGCGCGCACCAGCCTGCTGCCCGGCGTCGAGGTCACCGAAGGCGTGGTGACGTCGGAGCGGATTCCGGCCGGACACAAGGTCGCGATCCGGCTCATCGCCGTGGGCGAGGAAATCCGCCGCTACGGCCAGATCATCGGCTTCGCCACCCAGCCGATCGCCCCCGGTCAGCACGTGCATACGCAGAACATGGGCATGGGCGAGTTTGCCCGCGACTACGCCTATGGCGTCGACGTCAAGACGACGCCGAATTTCGACCTGCCGGCGACTTTCATGGGCATCCGCCGCGACGATGGCCGCGTCGCCACCCGCAACTACATCGGCATCCTCACCTCGGTGAATTGCAGCGCCCATGTCGCCAGCATGGTCGCCGATGTGTTCAAGAAGAATCCGTTCACCGGCCACAATCCGCTGGCGGATTTTCCCAATGTCGATGGCGTGGTGGCGCTGACCCACAAGACCGGCTGCGGCATGACGCAGAGCGAACCGCTGACCTTGCTGCGGCGGACGCTCGGCGGTTATGCGCGTCACGTGAATTTTTCCGCCGTCGTCGTGCTCGGCCTCGGCTGCGAGATCAACCAGATCGGCGGACTGATGCAGGAGCAGAAGCTGGCGGGCCGGCTGCGCGAACTCGAAATCCAAGAACTCGGCGGCACCCGCAAGAGCACCGAAGCCGGCGTCGCCTTCGTGCGCGAGGCGCTCGTCGATGCCAACAAGGTGCAGCGCGAGGAAGTCTCGGCGAGTGAGTTGACGGTGGCCCTGCAATGCGGCGGCTCCGACGGCTATTCCGGTATCTCGGCCAATCCGGCTTTGGGTGCGGCGAGCGATCTGCTGGTGCGTCATGGCGGCACCGTGATCCTGTCGGAAACGCCGGAGACCTATGGTGCCGAGCATCTGTTGACGCGCCGCGCGGTCAGCCGCGAGGTCGGCGAGAAACTGGTCGGCCTGATGCGCTGGTGGGAAGCCTATTGCGAGCGCGAGGGCGCCGAGATGAACGCCAATCCGAGCCCCGGCAACAAGGCCGGCGGCCTCACCACGATTCTCGAGAAATCACTGGGCGCGATGGCCAAGGCCGGCTCGACCAATCTGGTCGATGTGCTGAACTATGCGGAAGCCGTGACCAAGAAGGGTTTTGTCTTCATGGACACGCCCGGCTACGACCCTGTCGCGGCGACCGGGCAGGTCGCCGGCGGCGCCAATCTGGTCTGCTTCACCACCGGCCGCGGCAGCGTGTTCGGCTGCAAGCCGGCGCCGTCGATCAAGCTCGCGACCAATTCGCCGATGTTCAAGCGGATGGAAG
>JAQGKA010000228.1 GCA_028290355.1 Tardiphaga sp.
ACCCTCTCGTCCGAAACGATCGCGCGCTTCCGGGCCATCGTCGGCGACAAATATGCCGTCACCGATCAGGCCGACATCACCCAATATGTCACCGAGGACCGCAACCTGTTCCAGGGCACCTCGCCGCTGGTGCTGCGGCCGGGTTCGACGGCCGAAGTGGCTGCGATCTGCAAGCTGGCGACGGAGACCCGGACCGCGCTCGTACCGCAGGGCGGCAACACCGGCCTGGTCGGCGGCCAGACGCCCTATGGCGGCGAAGTGGTGCTGTCGATGCGGCGGATGGACAAGGTCCGGGAGATCGACACCGATTCCAACACCATGACGGTGGAAGCCGGCATGATCCTGCAGGTCGCGCAGCAGCGCGCCGCGGAGGTCGACCGGCTGTTTCCGCTGTCGCTGGGCTCCGAGGGCAGCTGCACCATCGGCGGCAACCTCTCCAGCAATGCCGGCGGCACCGCCGCGCTGGCCTACGGCGTGGCGCGCGAGATGGCGCTGGGCCTCGAAGTGGTGCTGGCCGACGGCCGGATTCTCAACGGCCTGTCGAAGCTGAAAAAGGACAACACCGGCTACGACCTGCGCAACCTGTTCATCGGCGCCGAGGGCACGCTGGGCGTCATCACCGCCGCGACCCTGAAACTGTTTCCGAAGCCGCGCGCGATCGAGACCGCCTTCGTCGGGCTGCAATCGCCGGAGGCCGCGCTGAAACTGCTGGAAATCTCGCGCAACGAGGCCGGAGGCCAACTCACCAGCTTCGAGCTGATCGCCGACATCGCCGTGGATTTCAGCGTCCGCCACGGCATCGGCGTCCGCGATCCGCTCGCCAGCAAGCACCTCTGGTATGTACTGATGGAATTGTCGTCGTCACGCGAGGACACCCGCGACACGCTGGAGTCGATCCTCGCCCGCGGCATGGAAGACGGCATCGTCGACGACGCGGTGATCGCGGCGAATATCAGCCAGCGCCAGGCCTTCTGGAAACTGCGCGAGGAAATCTCTCCGGCGCAAAAGCCGGAAGGCGGTTCGATCAAGCACGACATCTCGGTGCCGGTCGCCGCTGTGCCGGCGTTCATCGCCGAGGCCAGCGCCGCGGTCGTCAAACTGATGCCGGGCGCGCGGCCGGTGCCGTTCGGCCCTCTCGGCGACGGCAATATCCACAACAATGTCAGCCAGCCCAAGGATGGCGGCACCGCGGAATTCCTGGCGCGCTGGCATGACGTGAATGCCGTGGTGTTCGACGTGGTGCTGAGAATGGGCGGATCGATCTCCGCCGAACACGGCATCGGCCAGCTCAAGGTCGCCGATCTGCCGTCGGTGAAAGATCCCGTCGCGATCGAGCTGATGCGCGGCTTCAAGGCGATGCTGGATCCGCTCAACATCCTCAATCCCGGCAAAGTGCTGCTGCCGGTGAAGCGGTGAGCGCGGTATTGACTGTCGCGCCGCTTGCGGACGCCGACATCGCCGACGTCATCGTACTGTGGCAGCGCTGCGGACTGGTACGGCCGTGGAACGATCCGGAAGCTGACATCGCGCTGGCGCGACAGAACGCGAATGCCGATATCCTGCTCGGCCGCGCCGGCGATGTGATCGCCGCCTCGGTGCTGGTCGGCCACGATGGCCATCGCGGCTGGGTCTATTACGTCAGCGTCGATCCCGAGTACCAGCGCAAGGATTTCGGCCGCGCCATCATGGCAGCGGCCGAAGACTGGCTGCGCGCCCGCGGCATCGAGAAGATGCAGCTGATGGTGCGCGCCGACAACACGCAGGTGCAGGCATTTTACGAATCGCTGGGCTTCGGCGAGCAGAAGCGTATCGTCTATGCGAAATGGCTCGACGGCCGCGAACTGACGCCATGAAGCGCTTCCCTCTGTCATTCCGGGGGCGAGCAGCTCCAGCTGCGAGCGAACCTCAGCCACTCCAATTCGAGTGGCGGGGAATCCAGAGATGGCTGAACAAGTCGGGATTCCGGGTCTGCACTTCAGCCGGCTGCGCCGTCTGAAGCGCATCCCGGAATGACAGCTTGTTCATCAGAACAACGAGCCCTGCCCGTCATCGCCCAGCACGGCCGCCGCAATCTTCCGCGGTGCGACCTTCTTCGTCGGCTTCGCCTCTTCCGCTGCGGCGATCTCCGCTTCTGTCATTGGCAGGATCAGCTGTGCGTCGTCATTGGCGACCTTGTTGACCTCCGTTGAGACCGGATGCCAGGCGAAGGCGCCGTCGCGCGGGGCTGCGAGCAGCGTCATCACATCCGACGCGTTATCGGCGCTGCAATCCAGCCAGTGCGCGAAATCACCCGGCGCGATCGTGACGGGCACGCGATGATGCAGCACCGACATGCCGGTGCTCGCTGCTGCGGTGATGATGGCCACGGTGTCGAGTTCCTCGCCGTTCGGACCCATCCAGGTCTCCGCCAGCGCGGCGAAGCCGATCGGCCCGCCGACGCGTGGATGGATAAAATACGGCTGTTTCCGTTCACCCGAATTTTGCCATTCGTAATAGCCATCGGCCGGAACCAGGCAGCGCCGCCGCCGGATGGCGTTCTTGAACGAGGGCTTTTCCTGTACGGTCTCGGCGCGGGCGTTAATCAGCAGCGTGAACTGGCGGGGATCCTTGACCCATGACGGCAGCAGGCCCCAGCGCATCAGCCGGAAATGCCTCGCCCCATTTTCGACGATGACGACGGGAACCGGCTGGGTCGGCGCAACATTGTACCGGGCCGGAAAATTCGGCTGCTCAGTGTAGCCAAATACCTGTCGTAGCGCCTCCGGCGCCGATGTAACAACGAACCGTCCACACATTCTCTACCCGGGCTGGTGATGTCTTCAGGCGGTTTTAACCCAAAACGCCAACAGTGCGAAAGATGACCATGACGGCCCTCCAACCGGCGCAGCACGATCGCCACGACCCGGGAAGCGCCGATGCAGCCAGAACTGCGTCCGCGGCCGAGTTGATGGCTGCCAATATCAATCCGCGCACGGGCCTCGCCACCGACTATCTGAACCACTTCAATGAAGCCATCATGCTGCTCGAATTGATTCCGGACATGCCGGATTGCTACGAGTTGTTCCTGGAATGGCAGCCGATGAGCTATGCCGAGCACTTCATCAAATCGAATTTCAAGGCGCGCGACCTGGCCATCGCCTCCTACGAGTCGGCGCATCCGAACGTGCGGGCCGAATTCGACACCGTGGTCGCGACCATGACCTCGATCCTCGTTGCCGTGGGCGACGCGATGCGCGCCGTGCATCAGGACAGAACCCGCGCCACACTGGCCGAGCAGGCCTCGGACTGGGTCAAGCCGCTGGTGGGTGTGGCCGGCGCCGTCATCAATGGCCGGGATCAGGAATCCAACGTCGACTACATCATGACGCACTGATCCCGTGACGTCCGTCACCCCCTCCCATCCGCAGCTCGCCACCAGCGCCGCGATCTTTCGCGACGGCAAGGTGTTGCTGGTCCGCCGGGCGCGCTCGCCGGGCAAGGGATTTTACTCGCTACCCGGCGGGCGGGTTGAATTCGGCGAATCGCTGCACGTCGCCCTGCAGCGCGAGGTGATGGAGGAGACGGCGCTGACCATCGCGATCGTCGGCCTGTCCGGCTTTCGCGAGGTGCTGCCGGGGCCGACCGGTGGCGGGCATTACCTGATCATGTCGTTCGCGGCGCGCTGGATAGCGGGCGAGCCGACCCTGAACGACGAACTCGACGATTTTGTCTGGCTGGCCCCGGACGAACTGGGCGACCTCAAGGTCACCGACGGCTTGCCGGACATCCTGGCAGCGGCCAGAAAGCTGATCGGGGCGTAAAAGCACGATCTTCACCGCGTTGACCGCTCCGCCTTGCTTCCAACGCCTTGAAACGGCATATCAGCCGGGTTCCTGGACCCATCCATGCTCAAGCATTGCCTCGCCGCCCTGATGATCGTCGCGACGTTCGGCCTCGGCTCCGCCCGGGCCCAGGACG
>JAQGKA010000252.1 GCA_028290355.1 Tardiphaga sp.
GATCGGCACGGTGTATTTCGCCGACGCGCCGGTGTTTTCCTATCACAACGATCCCGAAAAGACGAAGCGCGCCTACAACGACAAGGGCTGGTCGACGCTCGGCGATGTCGGCTATCTCGACGACGAGGGTTTTCTTTATCTCACCGACCGAAAATCCTACATGATCATTTCCGGTGGCGTGAACATCTACCCGCAGGAGACGGAAGACGTCCTGATCGCGCACCCGGACATTGCCGACGTCGCGGTATTCGGCGTGCCGAACGAGGAGATGGGCGAAGAGGTCAAAGCGGTGGTGCAGCCGCACGACATGAACCGTGCCGGCAAGCAACTTGAGGCCGAGCTGATCGCTTACTGCCGCAAACATCTGTCGCCGATCAAATGCCCGCGCAGTATCGATTTCGAGGCCGAATTGCCGCGCACCCCGACCGGCAAGCTGGTGAAGCGGCATCTGCGCGACCGGTATTGGCCGAAGAAGGAAGCAGCGACGGCATAGGTTTCGTAGCCCTTGCGGCTACGCGCTCGCCGCTGTAATCCGCCGCAATGTCATCGCTGCAAATCCATAAATCATGACCGCCGGCCTGCTCATCTCCGCGGCGCGCTCCGGCGCGGGCAAGACCACGGTGACGCTCGGCATTCTCGCGGCCCTTGTCCGCCGCGGCATCCGCGTGCGCGCGGCCAAAGCCGGTCCCGACTATATCGATCCCGCGTTTCACGCCGCCGCGACCGGTTCGCCCTGCGTCAATCTCGACAGCTGGACCATGCCGCCGGCATTGCTCGCTTCCCTTGTGGCCGATGCCGCTGACGCTACCGATCTCCTCGTGGTCGAAGGCGTCATGGGGCTCTTCGACGGCGTACCGGGCGTGGCCGGCCGCGAAGGCAGCAGCGCCAATCTCGCGGCGCAGTTTTCCCTGCCGGTGCTGCTTGTGCTCGACGTCACCGCCCAGTCGCAGTCGGCAGCCGCCATGGTGCGGGGTTTTGCCAGCCACGATCCCGATGTGCGCGTCGCCGGCGTGGTACTGAACCGCGTCGGCAGCGACCGGCACCGCGGCTTGATCACCGACGCCATTGCCAGGCTCGGCGTGCCCGTCGTCGGCGCGATCCCCCGGAACGAAACCTTCGGATTGCCAGAACGCCATCTCGGCCTGATCCAGGCCGGCGAGCATGGCGATCTCGCGGCGCATCTCGACCGACTCGCCGAGATGGCGGAGAAGTATCTCGACCTCGACGCCATTGTCGCGATGGCTGGGCCGATCGAACGATCGCGCAGCAACGAATCCGCTGCCCTGCCGCCACCGGGCCAGCGCATTGCATTGGCTTCGGACGCAGCCTTCAGCTTCATCTATCCGCATCTGCTCGATAGCTGGCGCCGCGCTGGCGCAGAGATCGTTCGGTTCTCTCCGATCGCCAACCAAGCTCCGCCGGATAACTGCGACGTCTGCTGGTTACCAGGCGGCTATCCGGAACTGCACGCCGCGACGCTGGCCTCGGCGCAGACGTTTCGCGACGGGCTGGTTCGCTTTGCCCAGACACGCCCCGTCCATGGCGAATGCGGCGGCTACATGGTGCTGGGCGAAGGCCTCGAGGACGCCGACGGCGTCACCCATGCCATGACCGGCCTGCTCGGCCACACTACCAGTTTCCAAAAGCGTCGGCTGCACCTCGGCTACCGTGAAGCGCGGCTGCTCGCGCAAAGTCCGATCGGCGCAGCGGGAACGGTTTTGCGCGGCCACGAATTTCACTATGCGTCGCTGATCTCTGCCGGCAGCGACGATCCGCTGGTCGATCTCAGCAATGCCCAGGGACAGCCGGTTGCCGAGCGCGGCGGCCGCCGCGGTCACGTCACCGGGACCTTCTTCCACGCCATCGCGCAGATCGAAGCGTAACGGTCTAGCGGCCCCAGCGGTCCTGCCAGATCTTCTCTCCGATCATGCAGTTGACCCGCGGCTCCTTGTCGGCGACGGGCACCACGCGCCGTTCCGGCACACGGCCGGCGACTTCCAGCACCAGCTTGGTGCGGATCGCCTCCTTAAATTTCTCGCGCTCCTTGATCGTCACCACGAACGAGCCGGGGCCGCCGACCACGCAATCCTCGTAGTAGAGATCGAGATTCTCGATATCCATGGTGGAATAGGACGGCTCCTTCACCATGATCGGCAGGCCGTTGATGACGATGCCTTTCGCGACCGCCTCATCGCGGGCGATGGTCACCGGCGAGCCATTGTTGTTGGGCCCGTCGCCGGAGATGTCGATGACGCGGCGCAGGCCGTTATAGGCGTTTTCGTCGAACAGCGGCATGGCGAAATTGATCGCGCCGGAGATCGAGGTGCGCGACGCCCGCCGGATCGGCGTCTTCATGATTTCGGCGGCGACCGCGTCAGCGGATTCCGGGCCATCGATGATCCGCCAGGGAATGATGACTTTCTGGTCGGTGGACGCGGCCCATTCGAAATAGGTGACGGCGATCTTGCCGGTCGGCCCAGTCTTCAGCGCGGAGAGGAATTCCTTGGAAATGATGGCCTGGGCATAGCCCTCGCGCTGGATTGCCAGCTCTTCCAGATCCATCGAGTAGGAGACATCGACCGCCAGGATCAGTTCGACATCCACAACGGGATCCTGCTTGCCTTGCGTCAGCTGCGGTTTGGGGCTCGGCGCAGCAATGCCCGCGACATCCCCTCCGGCTATCGCTCCCGCGACAAGAACCGCTCCAATCGAGACACACCAGCGCATAGCGGCCCTCCCGTTGAGACTCAGATCGTGACATGCAAATGACGTCGCGCAAAGCAAGAACCTGCGCGGATGTTCACAATCCGGTCAGCAAATGCGGCAAAGCGGGATGCGAATTTCGCGCAAAAGCTGCAACGGGTTTGAACGAAGCGCGTTGCCTGGCGACAGACGTAGCGCATCGAAGCCGCGGGCTTGAGCCCACGCCCCAATAAACGTGCCGATATCCGTTGCCGCCGTGACCGCGCTGATCGATCTCAAGCTATCGCATCACCCCCAGTTTCGCGATCCGCCCGGAGCCTGTAAACTGCTGGCGACAGCCGCGCAGCGCGGCGATCCCAATGCCGCGCAACGCCTCAAGGATTGCCCGGCCAACTGATCGCCATATGGCGCCGCCATCGGCATTGTTGTCCGGATGAGATGCGCATGGCTGAGAGCGTCACCAAACCACGCACAAAAGTGCGACCGAAGGTCGAACGGCCCAAGCTCTACAAGGTGATCCTGATCAACGACGACTTCACGCCGCGCGAATTCGTGGTGCGGGTGCTGCAGGGCGAATTCAAGATGACCGAGGACCAGGCCCACAAGGTGATGATTACCGCGCACAAACTCGGCGCCTGCGTCGTCGCGGTATTCACCCGCGACGTCGCCGAGACCAAGGCGACGCGCGCCACCGACGCCGGCCGCGCCAAGGGTTATCCGCTGCTGTTTACCACGGAGCCGG
>JAQGKA010000297.1 GCA_028290355.1 Tardiphaga sp.
GGGAGAACATCAGTCGGCGGCCCTGCGCCTCAGGCTTCCACCATGCCATCCGACTTCGCCGGCTTCTTCGCCTTGCCGCCCTTGGTGCTCAGGAAACGAATGTCGATCTCCGCGCCGTTGACCTTCACCAGCTCGCAGCGACGATAAGCAAGACCTGTCGAGGACAGCAGCAGAAAGAACTCTTTCAGGTTGAGGCCCTCGATCGATCCTTCCAGGGTGAGCTCGGCATCATTGGACGAGACCGCTTTCAACAGGCAACTGCGGCGCCAGGTGCCGTCGATTGCCATGATCCAGACATTGTAACCGCGCCCGAAGGTGACGCGTCCCGGCCCTGTGGTTTCCGCTGCCATCACATGTTCCTATTTGCCGACGCCGGTTGACATCGGCCTCATCGCGGTGCCCATGCCCGGCACGATCGACGGCGCCATGCGCGCATCGTTCGGCAGATACACGCCGCGGCGGTTCGGACAGACCCGATACTTGTCGGTGAGACCGATCACCGTCTCCGCCGCGCCGAGGAACAGATAGCCATCGGGCTCGCTGACTTTTGCAAGCCGGCCAAAGATGTCGCTCTTGGTCGGTTGGTCGAAATAGATCAGCACGTTGCGGCAGAAGATCACGTCGAACTTGCCGAGGTGGGTGAAATCCTGCAGCAGGTTGAACTGCCGGAACTGGACCAGCGCGCGGACGTCGGCATTGAGCTGCCACATGGTGCCGACTTGCGTGAAATGCTTGACCAGCGACTGGATCGGCAGCCCACGCTGCACTTCGAACTGGGTGTAGAGTCCGGCGCGGGACTTCTCCAGCACCTCTGGCGACAGATCGGTAGCGATGATCTCGAGCCGCCAGCCGCTCAGCGCTGCACTCATGTCTTTCAGGATTATCGCCAGCGAATACGGCTCCTGCCCGGTCGAGCCCGCGGCGCACCAGATCCGCAGGCTGCGCTTGCCGGCGCGGGCCTTGATCAATTCCGGAATAACGGTGTCCTTGAAATGATCGAATGGCGTCTTGTCGCGGAAGAAGAACGTCTCGTTGGTGGTCATCGCCTCGACCACGTCGGAGATCACGGCTTCCGAGCCGCCCCTCATCTTCTGCACGAGTTCGCTGATACCCGCCACGCCGGCCTTGCGCGCCAGCGGCATCAGGCGACTTTCGAGCAGATATTTCTTGTCCGCCGACAACATCAGGCCGGAACGATCTTTCAGGATCTTTTGCAGATACTCGTAATCGAGAGGTGTCATGGTCTCTTTCTAAGACGGAACGTCTGCAGCTTTGGCGTGTGGGACATCGGCTTTCAGCCTAAACACGCGGCGATGGCACTCTCTCGCGCGAACTGCGCACCGAACAATCGGGATCGTTGCAGCAAATGACTAAGAGATCGCGAAGATAAAGATTGAAAATGAACCGCCGCCTTGAAACGCGAAAGGCCTGCCCCACATCGGGCCAGGCCTTTTTGTTGATCGCACCCTGTCGATCAGGCCGCGCGCACCGAGCTCAGGAATTTCCCGACCTCGACCTTCAGCCGGTTGCTCTCCGACGACAGCGACTGCGCCGCCGACAGCACCTGCGACGAGGCCGAGCCGGTCTCGCTGGCGCCGCGCTGTACGTCGGTGATGTTCGACGACACCTGCATGGTGCCCTGCGCCGCCTGCTGCACGTTGCGGGAGATTTCCTGCGTCGCCGCGCCCTGCTCTTCCACCGCGGACGCGATGGTCGAGGAGATTTCCGACATCCTGCCGATGGTGTCGCCGATCTCCTTGATGGCACCGACGGACTCCTGCGTCGCCGCCTGGATCCCGGAGATCTGCATGCTGATCTCGCCGGTGGCCTTGGCGGTCTGTTCGGCGAGCGCCTTCACTTCGGACGCCACGACCGCGAAGCCGCGGCCGGCTTCGCCGGCCCGCGCGGCTTCGATGGTCGCATTGAGCGCCAGCAGGTTGGTCTGCCCGGCAATGGTGTTGATCAGTTCGACGACGTCGCCAATGCGAGCAGCGGCCTTGGCGAGTTCACCGACGCGGTCGTTGGTCTTGCGCGCCTGATCCACCGCCTGGCCGGCAATCGTCGCCGATTCCTGCACCTGGCGGCTGATCTCGTTGACCGATGACGCCATCTCTTCGGTGGCGGACGCCACCGACTGCACATTGGTGGAGGCTTCTTCCGACGCCGCAGCCACCATCGTCGTGAGCTGCTGCGAACGCTCGGCGGTCGCGGTCAGCGTGCCGGCGGAAGCCTCCAGTTCGGTGGAGGCCGACGACACCGTATCGACGATCTCGCCGATCATCGATTCGAAATCGCGGGTGATGCTGTCGACGCGACGGCCGCGTTCGATCTTGGCTTCGGCATCGACCATTGCCGCTTCATCGGCCGCCTTCTTGTCGATCAGCGCCTGCTTGAACACCTGCAGCGAGTCCGCCATGGTGCCGATCTCGGTCTTCTCGCCCTGATGCGGCACGATCGCACTGAGATCGCCGGCGCCCAGCGCCTGCATCGGCTTGACGATCGAGGCGATGCCGCTGGAGACGTCGCGCACCAGATAGATGCCGATGATGATGCCGAGCACCGCCGACACGCCGAGGATGATGGCGAGCATCAGGAAGGCTGCATCAAAGGTATTGGTCGCATCCTGACCCGCTGCTGCGGCGCCCTTGTTGTTGAGCTCGATGTCCCTGTTCAAAACTTCATCGGCCTTGAGCCCGATCGGATTGACCGTCTTCGTATTCAGTTCATGGGCATCATGGGGGACCTTGCCGGCCTCCTTGCGCGACAACGCCATGACGTCCTGTGTGCCTTTCTTATAGCTATCCCACAACTGCACCCAGTCGCTATACATCGCACGCTCTTCCGGCGACGTGATCACCTTCTCGTAGTCCGCACGGATCTTGGTGTTGCGATCGACCACGCCTTCCAGCAGCTTCTCCGACGCCAGCTTCTCCTCCAGAGTCTCGCCCAACATGTGCTCCCGGATCACGTTGCGGTACGTGATCACGCCCGCGCGCAGATCACCCAACATCCGAACGCTCGGCATCCAGTTGGTCTGGATGTCGACCGCATTGGCATTGATCGCCTGCATCTTGCGGACAGCAAGCAGACCCATGCCCGTCATGGTGATCAGCAGGAACGCAAGAACGATAGTGATCTTGGCGCGAATGGACATGTTAGCAAGCATGGCAAAGTATCCCTCGGTTTTCGACCGTTGGTCCGCAATCTGCGGGGCGTTATTGGAAGAACGAGAAGCTGTTCGTTTGAATGAAATGACGTTCGGCAAACCGGATTCGATCGCCTTTCTCGCAATCAAGACCCGTGGTTCCACTTTGTCGGTATTACGTAAACCTTTGGTAAAACCTGCGACATTCTGGCCGAATATAGGCAAATGGGATGGCATTTCCTGGCATAACTGTAGTATAGCACCTAAACTATACTTTCCTATAAGTTGCCTATATTTTATTCGCTACCTGAAGTCGATTCTTCATCTCATTTAGTGTAAATGCTCTGCGCTACAATCGCAGCGACTGTCGTCAAATGCCTCTGTCTGGCTGCACACGAGCACCACCGACACGCCACTGCTGAGGATTTGGCGATCAACGGGAATTTGAAGCCTGTGCCCGGCACCAGATATTGGGATCTATCGCACGGAGGCGCTTGCGCGAAGTGCAGCGGACGGGCTAGAACCCGCCCGGAACGGGGCGGATGCCCCGTTCTCCATGATTCTGCTCAGGACGCCGCTTAAGTCCCTGAATCATTTGGGGAATGGTGTAACGGTAGCACAACAGACTCTGACTCTGTTTGTCTAGGTTCGAATCCTAGTTCCCCAGCCACTAGAAAGCCTTGTAGAATAGGCACTTCTCGCATTTTATCTCCTTTGATCCTGACGAACGAAACGAGGTCAAAAAGGGCAAAATCGGGTCATTGCGGGTCAGAAGTATCCGCAAGACCTGCCTCGAGTTCGCTTTTGTTCTAACGGCGAATTCCGCCGTGAGTTGTCCTGCCCTACACGACCACCCTTCCCGTCAAGATCACCTTGGGGCGCAGTTCGTCGGTGACGCCTGCGCAAGCGCGGGCCGATGTCAGGCCAAACTTCCCAAGAATTGACCATTTGGAATCAAAATCTCCAACCCTGTGAATAGTGGGTGGACGGTAGCAAATCTCGTATTACTCGCCTGTGCTGTGCCATCGTGACGGATCACCGATTCGTATGTTGAAAGGTGTCTAATGCAGTGCTGCCAATGTCCGCGTCCGGCCCATTGGACCGTTGGAGGAAATCCGTTTTGCCTCTCCTGCTCTGAAATAGTTGAGCACATTCACATGATGGACTGGCTGAGAAGCTCAGCGATGATGAACGAAGCTAACGATCAAATGGATGCGATCTCTCCCTTTGATCCCGGTTGTCGAACAGGCAGTGCCAGAGGCAATCGCCGAAGCGTTCTGCCATCGCGTCTTTATCCCGTTTCCCGAGCTAATTCGCTTGCTCGCAATGAATCGTGAAACGATCCTCAACGAAATCCGCAATGGCAATCTGCCATGGCAGCAAAAAGGAATGGGGACAAAGTCTCCCCGTCGAGTTTTCACAATTGATGACGTGATGACACTGCTCCGCAATATGCGCCGCAGATCACAACAACAGAGCGGACCATGGCAAGACGAGAACCAGCAACAGGGCAACGGGGCGGCAATTCTGCCCTTTTCGGCAAGAACGTCGAGCGACGGCGCGAAACCGACGACTGGAATTTCAAATTCAAACTCGGTGGCGAATTCTATCGTGGACCTTGCTACACCAAAGACAAGCGCAAGGCCGAAGCCTTCGCGGCCCAAGTCAAAGCCGAAAAGAAAGGCGAGATCCGTAAGGATCGAGCGGCCGGACTTGGCCCGATGACATTCGGCCACGCCTGTGATGTCTGGTGGGATGATGTCGGAAGCAAGAACGTTGAGACTGGTCTAAAATATCGGCTCGATTGGCTGCGCGAAAAGCTCGGCGACAATAAGTATCTTGGCGAGATCAAGCCTGACGACATCACTTTCATTAAGAATGAGCGCGCCAAGTGTCTGCGCCCTGCTGGAAAGGATGACAAGGGCGACCAGCTTTCTAGACCGCTTACCAAGTCGGGCGTCAAGGCCACGCTGGTAACGCTGCGCAGTGTCATCAACTACGCCAGCAAGGCGATGGGCGCGGCGGTGCGCATGTTCGACTGGACGACATGGATCAAGAAAGACGATGAGGAATTCGACATCCGCATCATGACCGAAACCGAACAGGCGTTGATCTGGCCGGAACTGGATGATGATGTGCGCGAAGTCGCCGAGTTCGATCTTGATCACCCGAAGCGTATTAACGAATTATTGTCGCTGATCTGGCCGCGCGTCGATTTGCTGGGTGAGACGATCAGGATAAAGCTCAAGGGCAGGACCAAGTTGTTCGATGATCCGATTGGCCCGGAGGAAGTGATGCGCTTGCAAAGAATCAAGGCTCGCAAGCTGCACCCAATGGCGGTGTTCACGTATGCAAGCAAGCGCACCCGCAAGTACAACGGCCAGCAGCATGTGAAGGGCGAGCGCCGTCCGATGACCTATCAGCACTTCTATGAGAAGTGGACGGAGGCTTGTGCGCGGGTCGGTATCACCGATCTCAACCCGCACTGTCTGCGCCACACCGGAGCGACCCGTTATTATTGGGCGCATCCTGATCGGCTCGAAACGGTTTCGAAGATGTTGAACCACACCGACATCGCGACCACCGTCAAATATTATGCGAATCATAATCCCGAGCTAGCAGCTCGTGCTGGCCGCGCTCTGCACCGAGATCTGCCTTGCCATGCCGGCGATCCAGGCGCTCGCTGAAGGGTATGACGTCTTCATCGTCACCGATGCCTCGGGTGGCGTCTCGCTGGAAGCCCATGACATGGCCGTGCGCCGGATGGTCGCCGCCGGCGCGGTGCCGATCACCTGGATGGCCGTGCTGGGCGAATGGCAGCGTGATTGGGCGCGCGAGGAGACAGCCGCCGGCGTCGCCGGCGTCGTTCTCGAACATGGCGGAGCCAGCGGTGTCGCCCTGGCCTGGGAACTGCAGCTTCTCGCCGGGCGCGCCAAAGCCGGCGCTTGAAGGGGCACGACATGCCCACTGTGCCCACGCCGATCCGTATCGGGTACTGCCTGTCGCTGACCGGTCCGCTCGCGGGCAACAGCCGGTCGGCGCGGCTCGCCCATGACATCTGGCGGGAAGACGTCAACAACCGGGGCGGCCTGCTCGGCCGCCCGGTCGAACTCATTTGCTACGACGACCATGCGGATGCGTCACGCGTTCCCGGCCTCTACCAACGGCTGATGGACGAAGACAGAGTCGATCTCGTCATCGGCGGTTACGGCACCAACACCCTGTTGCCGGCCATGCCGTTGATCATGGAGCGGCAGCGCTTTTTCGTCGGGTTGATGGGCCTCGGCGTCAACAACGCGCTCGCCTATCCCAACTACTTCGCCATGATACCAACCGGGCCTGATCCGAATGCCGCGCTCACCGAAGGATTCTTCGAGCTTGCCGCTGCGCAGACGCCTCGGCCTTTGACCGTGGCGTTGGTCTCGGCGGATGCGGAATTCTCGCGCAATCCCATTTTCGGCGCGAAGGCCAATGCCGGAAAGTACAACTTCCAGATCGTCCACGAAGCCACCTATCCGCTGACGACGGAAAATTTCACACCTGTCATCGACGCTGTCGCCACAAGCGGCTGCGACCTGCTGTTTCTCTGTTCCTATCTCGAGGACTCGATCGGCCTCGTGCGCGCCATCCATGCACACCCGTTCCGCCCGAAGATGGTCGGTGCCGGCATGATCGGTCCGCAGAACACAGCGGTGAAAACCACGCTCGGCCCGCTGCTCAACGGCATCGTGAATTACGAATACTGGGCGCCGGTCCCCAGGATGATGTTTCCCGGGGTTCAGGAATTCCTGAACACCTATCAGGCGCGGGCCGGCGCCGCCGGCGTCGACCTCCTGGGACATTACATGGCGCCGCTCGCCTACGCCCAGATGCAGGTGGTTGCTCAGGCTGTCGAAGCCACCGGCGGCTTCGACGACGTCAGCCTCTCGGCCTACGCACGAGGCGCGCGCTTTCACACCGTCATGGGCGATATCAGGTTCGGGATAAACGGCGAATGGCCGGAGCCGCGGGTCCTGCAGGTTCAGTTCCAGGGAATATCCGGTCACGATGTTGAACAATTCCGGAATGGCTCGAGGCAAATCGTGGTCTCACCGCCAGACTTCACTTCCGGAGGACTTCGTTTTCCTTATGCAGAAGCTCTCTCGGCCGAGCAAACGGGTACCTGGGCGCGTGACCGACATTGATAGTCCGGCGGGACGTTTCACGGTTTCGAGCAGTCGGTGATGGGCGCGGCCCTTGACACCTGTCACTACAACTAACCGCCGGTGCTGCTGCTTCCGCTGGTGGCCGCGGCGCTGGCGCATCTGGCCGAATTTGCGCTCGGCCCGGTGGCTGAGGGGCAACATCAAGACGTCAAGGGGCAAAGACCGTATGTCCGTGCTATACTGGCTGCTGTACTTATGACGGTGCGGAGCGGCCAGCATGAAGTCGACAGAACTGCCGTTGCGGCTTCGGATCGTCTTCCTGGTCGGCGTTGTCATTCTCGTGACCGGTGCAAGCCTGCTCGGCTATCGGTACTACTCTCGTTTCGTGACGCTGACGGTCGCGGTCGGTTCGATCGATGGCGAGGCCGCCAGATTGATGTCCGGCATTGCCAGCCAACTCGTCTCGACCAACGCTCCGGTGAGACTTCAGGTGATCGATAGCGGCACGGCGGTTGAAGCCTCCAAGATCTTTGCAGCAGGAAAGGCGGATCTGGCGGTGGTCCGCGGCGATATCGGGGACCTGTCGCAGGCGCAGGCGGTCGTCGTCGTCGCCCATATCGTCGCGCTGGTCATCGCGCCGCCGGGCTCTTCCTTCACCGGCATCGAGGCGCTGAAAGGACGTACCGTCGGGGTCCTGGGAGGCGATGCGAATGCGAAAATCATCGATGTCCTGAGCCGGACTTATGGCCTGACGCGTGCAAAGGTTACATTCAAGAACCTGGCCTTGAGCGACGTCCGGCATGCGTTTCAGTCGAAAGACATCGGTGCGCTGTTCGTCATGATCCCGCTCAGCGAGAAATATTTGTCGCTTGTGCGGGGATTCTTTCAACAGAACACAAAGGCGTTGCCGGTGCTGATTCCGATCGATTCCGCGGGCGCCATCGCGGAAGCCGAGCGTGCCTATGAAAGCTTCGACATCCCGAAGGGTACGCTGCGCGGAAATCCGCCGGTACCGGACGACGATGTGACGACGCTGAGGACGTCCCTCTACCTGGTCGCCAACAAAAAACTCAGCTCCGATCTGATCGCCATGCTCACACAAACCATTATGAGCGTGCGCAGGGACTTGTTGGGAGAGCAGCCGATCTTCGCGCAGATCACTGCCGCCAGCACCGACTCCGATGCCTATCTGCCCGCGCACCCGGGCGCGGCCGCCTTTTACAACGGGACCCAGCAGAGCTTCATGGATAAATACGGCAATGAGATTTATCTGGCGCCGATGATCCTGGGCGGAATCGCTTCCCTGCTCGCAGCTGCCTGGAAATTCCTCGGAATTGGACATCCCGAAACTTCGCTGGGTCCGCTGGATTCCCTCTATGCGCTGGCGCGCCGCATCCGAAAGGCGGACACCGAAGCCGAGCTTGCTGACATCGAAGATGAGATCGACGATATCCTTAAGGGACAACGGGTCAGGGCTGCGAGCGGTGACGATCGTGCGGTGGATGCGACCACGCTGAACGTCGCAGCCCATCGATTGGAAAATCTGATCCACGATCGCCGAACGCTTCACGCCGCGAAATCGCCGGGCTCTCCAGCCGGCTAACACCGGCAATGACGTTCGCGGTGCCTTCGTTGCCCAGATAACGCTTGCCTAGGGTGCCCGTTGCTGCCGCCAGCCGATGACGAAAAACGCCGCGCCGAGGATGGCCGCCACGACCATCCCGCAGCCGAAGAAATCAAATTCGATGGCATCGGCAATGCGGGCGCCAACCAGCGCGCCAGCGATGCCAAGCAGGACGTAGAGGGACAGGGACCGTGGTTCTGGCATCGTATCGCGATCCATCCCTCCGACAACGCTTCGGAGCTGAGTTGAGCGGTCGTGTTGGCAAACCTCGTTGTGATCGTAGCATGGTGTGGCGTGACGCCATCGAGCGACAACGGTCCGCGCAAATTGACGCAGCGCAATAGACCGCTTTCGTCCGCCCTTTCGATAGACGCTGCCTAAAATGCTGCTAGGCTCAACATCCGGCTTGAAGACGACACCCTGGGAATGGAGAGTTGCGTGAGCGAGTCACTGCATCCAAGCGCCCCCCATCATCTCCCAGGCTTCATCACCGCCCCCGGCGACACCGATATCCTGATGCTGGTGGTCGGCATCATCCTGCTCGGTGCCGTGCTGATGGTCGGCAATATTTATTTGCAGGTGCACAGTCTGCCGGAGCGGATGGCGCACAGGTCGCAAAAGCTGCAGTTCGAGATCGTGGCCGTGCTGGGCTTGCTGGCGCTCTTTACGCACAACCATCTGTTTTGGGTGATCGGGCTGTTGCTGGCCATGGTCGATCTGCCCGATTTCGGCACGCCGCTGCGCCGGATCGCGGGATCGGTCGAGAAAATCGCCGGTGGTCCCAGCGACGATGCGCCCGAACTGGCCGCCGAAGGCGGCGCGCATGGAGCTGCCGCGGAAAAGCCGGACGTGATGCAAGCCGACGATGCCAAGAGCGAGGTGCGGAGTCATGCTTGAGTTGCTTCTCTGCTCCCTGCTGACCATCTTTCCGGATTATCTCTATCGACGCTACCGGCAGGGCAAGCGCCTCGGCAAGGAGATCACCTTCTTTTCGGTGTGGTTCGAACTGCGGTGGGGCATCACCGCCTGCCTGATGCTGACCGTCTCGCTGATTACGGTGATCTTCTATTTTCATCCGTCCACCAACACGGCGACCCTGTTCTACAGGACCGTTCCGATCATTCCCGAAACAACGGGCCGGGTGGCGGAAGTGCACGTCGAATTCAGCGCGGCCGTCAAGAAGGGCGACGTGATCTTCAAGCTGGACAGCTCCAAGCAGCAAGCGGCCATGGAAACGGCCCGGCGCAAGATCGCCGAAGTCGACGCCGCCATGCTGTCGGCGCAGTCGGATATTCTCAAGGCGGAGGGACAGATCCAGGAGGCCAAGGGCGCCTACCAGCAGGCCTCCGACGAGTTGGACACCAAGCGCGAACTGCAGAGGCGCAGCCCTGGCATAGTCCCGGCGCGTGACATCGAAAAGCTCGAAGTGCTGCTCGCCGGACGACAAGGCACCCTGGATTCCGTGAATGCTGCGAAACAGTCGGCGACGATCCGCGTGACCGCGCTGCTTCCGGCGGAGAAGGCAAGCGCCGAGGCGGCGCTGGCGGAGGCGCAGGTGGATCTGGACAAGACCTCCATTCGTGCGGGCGTCGATGGACGTGTCGAGCAGTTCGCACTGCGCCCTGGCGATATCGTCAATCCGATGATCCGGTCTGCCGGCATTCTCATCCCCGACAATGCGGGACGCACCCTGTCAGCAGGGTTCGGACAAATCGAAGCGCAGGTCATGAAGGTCGGAATGGTCGCCGAGGCGTCCTGCATTTCAAAGCCCTGGACGATCATTCCAATGGTGGTGACCAGCGTGCAGAATTATATCGCGGCGGGCCAGTTCCGCGGCGGCGAGCAACTGGTTGAAGCGCAGCAGGTGCAGGCTCCGGGCACCATTCTCGCCTTCCTGGAACCGATGTATAAAGGTGGCCTTGATGGCGTGACGCCCGGCAGCAGCTGCGTCGTCAACGCCTATACTAGCAACCACGACCTGATTGATTCAAAGGAGACCGGCACATTCCAGCGGCTTGCGTTGCATGCCGTCGACGCCGTTGGCATCGTGCACGCGATGCTGTTGCGCGTCCAGGCGCTATTGCTTCCGGTCAAGACGCTGGCGCTGAGCGGGCACTGAGGCTTTGTATAAACGCTGCCCGTAACGGCGAAGGCAACCCAATTTGCTTGCCTCCGAAATCACATAGCCAAGACAGAGACGAATCTCTGAACTGGGACCGCAGGGCATCAGAGTTCGCTCAATGCCTCGCCTGCCCGGAAAACGCCGCATGACGAAGAAGGTAGGGGCGGTACCGATCGGGTCGAAATTGGCCCTCTGAGACGGTTGATCGCGGCCGTTTTGCTGGTGCTGGCGGCACCGCATCCTGCTGCTGCGCTCGATCAGGTGTCGATGCAGCTCAAATGGAAGCACCAGTTTCAGTTCGCTGGCTATTACCAGGCGCTTGAGCAGGGCTTCTACCGCGACGCGGGTCTCGACGTCACCATCCGCGAAGGCGGTCCCGGCATCGACGCAGCCGAAACGGTTGCCGTCGGCAAGGTCGATTTCGGTGTCTGCACCGCGAGCGTTTTACGCGAATGGTCGATGGGCCGCCGACTGGTGGCGCGAATAACTTCGGCTGCTAAACGCATTCGGAGCTATGCCCGATTGGCCACCGGCGCGGCTCATGCCCGTGCGCGGAGTTTCGATTTCAATTGCAAGCAGAGCATCCGTGGGAATTATCGCCGTAACCGTAACCGAATCCAGGATATGACGGACTGGCAAATCCCGATCCACCAAGTATCGCTCCATACGCGCTAGCGGGTCCAGCCCCGTACTCGCGGTACCGACGATAGTTAGTGTTATGTGCGGTGAAATGTGCTGCTTGGTATTGCCTTGCGGTCCGAGCATGCGTCGACGTACCCGCGATCGCGCTGGAAGGCGCAACAGCTGCAAACATCGCTGTTGCGGCGGTCGCGAGCGCAAGAAAACCCAATGAAAATTGTCTAATCTGTCGCATCACAGTCTCCTTTTAATTTTAACAGCAGAGCACAACCGGCGCTTGCGAATACCGATGTTGCCCAGCCTCATGTCGACCGGACACAGGAGATCGCAAGCGTCAATAACGGGCTTGTGATCCATCACGCCGTCATCGCACCTGGAAGGCCGGCGTCCGGCCGCGAGAGATCGAGTTCGGTCGATGATATGGCGATGATGCACGCTCCAATGCTGCCTTGCGCTGCATATTGTATGGATCTGGTTGCGAGGCAACTGGCCGTCAAGCCCCCCTCAATTCGACGATTTGCCGTGCGCTTGTCGGCCTTGTCGACACAAGTCCCAGACCGAACGATGTCGATCTGGCCGCGCTCACGCGCCTGCCGACAATCTTTGTCCATGACCTCGCCAGCCGCCTCCGGTGCGTGACGTGTGCCAAGGTCGGCATCCATCTGAGCTGATGGCGTTCGGCCAGCCGTACGGAACACGGGACGGTCGGCCGTGGGCACTCGACGGGCTGCGATCAGATTGATAAGCCGCTCCCCTGCAGGAGACTTTGAGTCGACATGACCGTTGCGATCGAGATGGGGAACACGACGGCAGGCGCCCCGGTGACTCTGGACCTTGAGGAACTGCTGGCGACCCGTCTGCTGGTGCAGGGCAATTCGGGCTCCGGCAAATCCCATCTGCTGCGCCGGCTGCTGGAACAGAGTGCCCCCTGGGTGCAGCAGACCATCATCGACCCCGAAGGCGACTTCGTGGCACTGGCCGACCGTTTCGGCCACCTCGTGATCGATGCCGAGGAGCATACCGAGCGGGGCCTGCAGGTCGCCGGCGAGCGGGCGCGCATCCATCGCGTCTCCACGGTGCTCAATCTCGAGGGGCTCGACGCCGAGCATCAGATGCGGCGCGCCGCCGCCTTCCTCGGCGGGCTGTTCGACGCCCCCCGCGATCACTGGTACCCGATGTTGGTGGTGGTCGACGAGGCGCAGCTGTTCGCCCCCGCCGTCGCCGGCGAAGTCTCCGACGACGCGCGCAAGCTGTCGCTGGGCGCCATGACCAACCTGATGTGTCGCGGCCGCAAGCGCGGGCTCGCCGGCGTGATCGCCACCCAGCGCCTCGCCAAGCTCGCCAAGAACGTCGCCGCCGAAGCGTCCAATTTCCTGATGGGCCGCACCTTCCTGGACATCGACATGGCGCGCGCCGCCGACCTGCTCGGCATGGAGCGGCGCCAGGCCGAATCGTTTCGCGATCTCGAGCGCGGCCAGTTCATGGCGCTCGGCCCGGCGCTGTCGCGCCGGCCGCTCGGGCTGCGGATCGGCCCGACTGACACCCAGCCGCGCAATGCCACGCCGCGGCTGATGCCGCTTCCGGAAGCCTCAATAGACATGCA
>JAQGKA010000307.1 GCA_028290355.1 Tardiphaga sp.
TCCGCAATCTGTTCCTGTTCGTCGGCGCCGATCCCGCCACCGGCTGGCTGCACGATTGCGGCGTGACCCTGGATCGCGGCGGCTTCATCGTCACCGGCGCGCTGTCCGATGGACGGCAGGTGCAGGCACTGGAGACTTCCGTGCCCGGCGTGTTCGCTGTCGGCGACGTCCGCTCGGGCTCGGTCAAGCGCGTCGGTGGTGCCATCGGCGAGGGCGCGCAAGTGGTGGCGGCGCTGCACGGATTTCTCGGCGACACCGCCAAGCCGGCGCTCTAGGATAGGATCCTTGCTATCAATTCAAAAAAACAGGGAAGAACGCCATGGCTGAGCTTGTCGTCGCCTACAAGACCCCCATCGATCCCGCTGCTTTCGACAAATATTATGCCGAGACCCACATTGCGCTTGCGAAGAAAATGCCGGGCCTGAAGAACTATCAGATCAGCCACGGCGTCGTCGCCGGCCCCGGCGGTCCGACGGGGGTACATCTGGTCGCCACGCTGACCTTCGACAGCGTTGCCGCAATCCAGGCGGCTTTTGCCAGCCCCGAAGGCCAGGCCACGGTGGCCGATGTGCCGAAGTTTGCGACCGGTGGCGCCGACATCATGTTCTTCGACGCGCGCGACGTGTGATTCTTCTTTCTTGAATATCGGTGACGATGGTGGCCAAGCCCTGCACGCATATTTCGGGAATTCGCGATGTCACGCCGAGCGCGCTCGGCTGCGAGGAATGCCTGAAGAGCGGCAGTGTTTGGCTGCATCTGCGGATTTGTCGTACCTGCGGCCATGTCGGCTGTTGCGACGATTCGCCAAACAAGCATGCGACGAAGCATTTCCACGCCACCAGACACCCGGTCATCGAAGGCTACGATCCGCCGGAAGGCTGGGGCTGGTGCTATGTCGACGAGGTGATGTTCGATCTGTCGAACCGCAAGACGCCGCATAACGGTCCGATCCCGCGCTATTATTGAGCGCGGTTCACGTCGGCCAGGCGATGCCCATGCTGGTTCTGACCGGCGAAAAAGCCTCTGGCGAAGGCCTGATTACGCAAGCGAAGCTGGTCGCCACCAAGGTCGATGGCCTTGTCATCAAAGGGTCAGGACATTGGTTGATGGAAGAGGCGCCAGATCAGGTGATCCCGAAGCTTGTCGAATTTCTGAAACGCTGGAAGCCGAAATGAAGCCGCCCATCATTCAAAACGACGTGAGCAATTTTCGTCAAAAAACAGGCGCATCGTACAATCTTTGTTGCGGCGGTGCCGATCTGCAAACGTTAGATGATGGAAACCATTTGATATCTTGTCGCCGAGCGGCGTAGCATTCGACGGGTTCTAAAAAGGGGCGTGTCATGGTTTTAGGTATGAGTCTGGCTACATTCACACTGGTGCATGTGATTATAAGTCTGGTCGCGATCGTGTCGGGCCTCGTCGTCATGTTCGGACTTCTCGGCTCCAACCGGATGAGCGGCTTGACCGCGCTGTTTCTGGTGACGACGATACTGACCAGCGTCACCGGTTTCTTTTTTCCGTTCACGCAATTGCTGCCGTCGCACATGATTGGCATTCTCTCGCTGGTGCTGCTGGCCATCGCGTGTTTGGCACTCTACGGCCAGAGGCTTTCCGGCGCATGGCGTTGGATCTACGTCCTGACTGCGATGATCTCGCTCTATCTCAATGTGTTCGTGCTGGTCATCCAGAGCTTCCTGAAGATCGGCCCGTTGCATGCGCTGGCGCCGAGCGTGCCGCCGAGCGAACCGCCATTCGCCGTCGTCCAGGGCATCGTGCTGGTGTTCTTCATCGTTGTGATCATCGGTGCGGTCAGAAGGTTTCGCCCGCCGGCGGTGATCACTTTCTGATGCACCGGACCTCGTAAGGCCGCACTTACATGCGATATGCGCGTCCGCTTCGGACGCGCGCCAAGCAACAAGCCAGCAAGGAAAGGCTGCGACATGGCTTTCATCAAAACCAAAGATGGCACCGAGATTTTTTACAAGGACTGGGGCAGCGGGCAGCCCATCGTTTTCAGTCACGGCTGGCCTCTGTCGGCGGATGACTGGGACACGCAAATGCTTTTCTTTCTGGGGAAAGGCTTCCGGGTGATCGCCCATGACCGGCGTGGTCACGGCCGCTCCAGCCAAACGTCCGATGGTCATGACATGGACCACTATGCCGACGATCTGGCTGCGCTGACGGCGCACCTCGATCTGAAAAATGCAGTGCATGTGGGCCACTCCACCGGCGGCGGCGAGGTCGCGCATTATCTGGGTCGTCACGGCGAAAGCCGGGTCGCCAAGGCGGTCCTCATCAGCGCGGTGCCGCCGATCATGGTGAAAACCGCCGACAACCCCGGCGGTCTGCCGAAAGAGGTGTTTGATGGGCTGCAGGCCCAGCTTGCCGCTAACCGCTCCCAATTCTACCGCGATCTGCCTTCCGGGCCATTCTACGGCTTCAACCGGCCGGGCGCGAAAGCGTCGGAGGCCATCATCCAGAATTGGTGGCGCCAAGGCATGATGGGGGGCGCCAAGGCGCACTATGACGGCATTGTCGCCTTCTCTCAGACAGACTTCACCGAAGACCTCAAGAAGATCACGGTGCCGGTTCTGGTGATGCACGGTGACGACGACCAGATCGTGCCATATGCCGATTCAGGGCCGCTGAGCGCCAAGCTGGTGAAAAATGGCACCTTGAAAACCTACAAAGGCTTTCCGCACGGCATGCCCACGACAGAAGCCGAGACGATCAATGCCGATCTGCTGGCCTTTATCAAAAGCTGAGACGGCAAACCGGCCTTAAATCTTCGATTTGCGTGCGGGCGGTTCGTCGAGAATCGCCCGTATTGTTTTGAAGGTGCGCTTGACCAGGGCTTCGGGTTTTTCCTGCGCGCCCTGCGCCAGCCAGTTCTCGCTCGCGACGCGGATGGCGCCGGTGGTCATCATCGCCACCAGACGGGCGCGAAGCTGTTCGGCGGTGTCGCTGGCGCGTTTTTCAAGCGCGGTCGCCATCGCGCGCTCCATCTTTTCGTATTTGACCTGTTCACGGGCCCGCAAAGTTGGATTGTCGCGTTTCAGGCAAGCCAGGGCGATCGCTTCGTCCGGCTTGAACTGCTGGGCCATCGCCAGGATCGCATTTTCCGCAGCCGTGAGCATCGATTCCGCCGCCGGCCGCTCAGCGATGGCCGTGATCAGCGCATCCGTGCTGCCATCCTGCCACGCCAGAACGACGTCCTCTTTCGATGCGAAATAGTGAAAGAAGCTGCGGCGTGAAATCTCTGCGGCCGCGGCGATGTCATCCAGCGTGGTCGCCTCGAAGCCGCGCGCCAGAAACAGCTCCATGGCGACCTTGGTCAGCCGATCCCGGGTCTGCTGGCGCTTGCGTTCGCGCAGGCCGGGCGTCGGCGAACGCACCGATGCCGTTGCACTCTCTTTTGATTTCAGCGGCTTGGCTGGGTTTCTGGTAGCCACAACATTCCTCGATCTGCACCTATTGCAAGTTTGCACCAAGTGCACATTTAGCATTGCGCAGGCGTAACGCAATGATTCCCGATCCTGGAGATATAAGCATGACCGAGTGGACCATCGACGACATTCCGCCCATGACCGGCAAGCTCGCGGTGGTGACCGGCGCCACCGGCGGTCTCGGCTTTGAAACCGCGCTGGCGCTCGCGGGGGCGGGCGCAGAAGTGGTGCTCACCGGACGCAACGAGGCGAAGGGCCGCGATGCGATCGGCAGAATTTCCGACCGGTTTCCCGGTGCCCTCGTCAGCTATGAAGCCCTCGATCTGGCAAGCCTTGCTTCCGTAGCCGATTTCACGCGCCGCTTCACCGCGATGTATGCGTCGCTCGATTTGCTGGTCAACAATGCCGGCGTGATGGCGCTGCCGCAGCGGCACGTCACGGCCGACGGTTTCGAGATGCAGTTCGGCACCAACTTTCTCGGCCATTACGCGCTGACGGCGCATCTGCTTCCGGCGCTTCGTCGCGGCAGCGGGCCGCGCGTCGTCAATCTCAGCAGCCTTGCGCATCGCAATGGCGCGATCGATTTCGACGACCTGCAGGGTGAGAAATCCTACGCGCCGACGAAGGCCTACTGTCAGTCGAAGCTGGCGATGCTGATCTTCGCGATCGAACTGCAACGCCGGTCGGGTGCTGCCGGCTGGAGCTTGATGAGCAATGCTGCGCATCCCGGCTATGCGCGGACGGATCTCATTTCGAACGGCCCGGGCGACGGCGGCCTGATGGGCCTGCTTGGCCGGTTGATGCGCCCGCTCAGCCATTCGGCCGCCGCCGGCGCGCTGCCGACGCTGTTCGCGGTGGCGTCGCCGGAGGCCAAGCCGGCGGGATATTACGGGCCGAACGGGTTCTACGAGCTGAAGGGGCCGCCGGCACCCGCGAAGATCATGCCGCGGGCGCAAGATGCCGCGGTGGCGGCCCGGCTCTGGGATGTCTCCGCTGCCCTGACGGGGGTATCATTCGATCAGGCTGCGCTGGCCGCCTGATCGCGATACGCGCCGGCCATTCTTCCAAAGGAATTCAGATGAAAGTTATTTTGTTCGGGGCCACCGGAATGGTCGGGCAGGGCGTGCTGCGCGAATGCCTGCTCGATGCGAGCGTCGAATCCGTCCTTGCCATCGGGCGCAACTCGACCGGCCAGAGCAACGCCAAGCTGCGCGAGATCAAGCACTCCGATTTTCTGGATTTGTCGGCGATCTCGCCGCAACTGGCGGGCTACGACGCCTGCCTGTTTTGCCTCGGCGTGACTTCGCTGGGGCAGAGCGAGGAGAACTACCGGCGCCTCACCTACGACATCACCATGGCGGTCGCGACCACGCTGGTAAAACTCAATCCCGGCATGACTTTCATCTACGTCACCGGCCAGAGCACCGACAGCACCGAGCAGGGTCGGGTGATGTGGGCCCGCATCAAGGGCAAGACCGAGAACGACCTGTTCAAGCTGCCGTTCAAGGCCGCCTACATGTTCCGCCCCGGCGGCATCCAGCCGTTACATGGCGTCCGCTCGAAGACCGCGTGGGTGCAGGCGATCTATGCCGCGACCGGGCCGTTGTGGGCGCTGCTGAACCGGATCGCGCCGAAATACGTCACCACCACCGAGAAGCTTGGCCGCGCCATGATCAAGGTCGCCCGCGACGGCTATCGGAAACCGATACTGGAAAGCCTGGATATCAACCGCGTTTAGCGATTGCCGGCAATCCGGGCGATCCCTGCCGGACTGCGGATTTTGGGAGCGCTGCACCGGGCCCACATGGACATGAATCCCGTTCGATATTCGGGGTTGATTAGGAAGCAATCATTCCCTATTGATGGCGTCATGCCAACGCTTTCGAAAACCTCCACACAGCGCCGCGGTCCGGGCCGCCCCCGCGAGTTCGATATGGAAGCGGCGCTCGACGCCGCGCTGCTGGTGTTCCGCGAACGCGGCTATCACGCAGCGTCGCTTGGCGATCTCGGCTCGGCGATGAACCTCACGGCAGGCAGCATCTACAAGGCTTTTAGCGACAAGCGGGCGATCTTTCTCGCCGCCTTCGGCCGCTATGTCGCCCTTCGCGATGCCCAACTGCATCCGTTACTCAATGCCGAGAAGAACGGTTTCGACAAGCTGCGAGCCCTGCTGAGCTTCTACGTCGAATCGTCATGCGGCATCGAAGGCCGGCGCGGCTGTCTCGTGGTGGGTAGCGCCACGGAGCTGGCCTTGTTCGATGCGGAGGTCGCCGGCCGGGTGACCGCGGCGTTGCAACGTGTCGAGACCCGACTGCGCGACCTCATTCGGCTGGGCAAATCCGACGGCTCGATTTCCGCCAAGGTAGATGTCAATGCCGCGGCAATTGCTCTGCTATGTCTGCTGCAAGGTTTTCGAGTCATCGGCAAAACCAAACGCACCCGGGCCGAGATGAAGGCTGCCGCGGATCAGGCCTTGCGGCTTCTCACCTGACTTGAAGTGGTGCCCGTCTCATCGTCCGCCTTTCTAATTAGAAAACGATCATTTCCATAAAGGAATGTCTTTTGACAATCACTCTGCCTCACCAGGCCGTAATGGCGGGCATTTCAGCGTGGCTGACCTTGCTGCTCGCGACGGCAAGCGGTCTCATAGCGGCCAACGTCTATTACGCGCAGCCTCTTGTTGGGCCGATCAGCGCTTCGCTCGGGCTTTCGCCACAGGCCGCGGGGCTCATGGTGACCATGACGCAGATCGGCTACGGTGCGGGCTTATTGCTGGTCGTTCCGCTCGGTGACCTGTTCGAGAACCGCGGTCTTGTTGTCACCATGCTCGGCGTTGCCGCGCTGGCGCTGGCCGGCGCGGCCATGTCCACACACGCGTTGACCTTTCTGACTGCCGCCTTGCTGATCGGATTAGGCTCCGTGGCGGTGCAGATTCTCGTGCCCTATGCCGCGCACCTGTCCCCCGAAGCTGTGCGAGGCCGCGTCGTCGGCAATGTCATGAGCGGGTTGATGCTGGGCATCATGCTTGCCCGCCCCGTTGCGAGCTTGATCACCGACGCACTGTCCTGGCACGCCGTGTTCGCGATCTCGGCGTTGTTGATGATTGGCCTTGGCATCGTGCTGCGGGTGGCTCTGCCGCGTCGGCAGCCCGCACCGGGCCTCAGCTATGGTGCCCTGCTGCTTTCCATGGGCCGGCTCGCCCGACATACGCCGATCCTGCAGCGGCGTGCGCTGTATCACGCGTGCCAGTTCTGTGAATTAAGCCTGTTCTGGACCACGGTGCCGCTGCTGCTGGCCGGAACGTTTCGGATGTCGCAGAACGGCATTGCACTGTTCGCCCTCGCAGGCGTCGCCGGTGCCGTTGCCGCCCCGATCGCCGGCCGTGCCGCGGACCGCGGCTGGAGCAGGCCCGGAACGAGGCTCGCGATGATCGCAGTTGCGGCGTCCTTGTTGCTCGGCTGGCTGGGCTCATCGGGGTCCGATGCCAGCTTCGCCATTCTGGTTCTCGCGGCCATCCTGCTGGACTTCGGGGTGATTGCGCACTTCGTGTTCGGCCAGCGCGCGATCTTTTCGCTCGGCGCCGAGATTCGCGGACGGCTCAACGGTCTCTACATGGCGACCTTTTTCACGGGCGGCGCGATCGGTTCCGCGCTCGGCGGCTGGACCTATGCCCATGGCGGCTGGTCGCTGTCGATGTGGGTGGGGCTGGGCCTGCCTGTGCTGGCCCTGGCCGGCACCTTCACCGAACGATCACCGCCGATATCGTCACCTCACGAGACGCGAAGGTAAAGGCCTTTGCCTTCTCATCATCCCTCTGACCTTCATCATTGAAAGGACGTTACCCATGACAGAGCCGAAAGACGGAGCCTCAATGGCTGGCTTCAGACATCATCAGATCGCCACCTGCGGCATCTCGATGCACGTGGTCGAGGCGGGCTCCGGACCGTTGATGGTGCTGGTCTCGGGCTGGCCGCAGACCTGGTACTCCTGGCACAAGATCATGCCGGAACTGGCACGGCATTTCCGGGTGGTGGCGGTGGACCTTCCAGGTCTCGGCGACAGCGATTACCCCAAAGACGGCTATGATACCGGTTCGATTTCACTCCATCTCGATGGCGTGCTGGATGCCTTCGACGCACGCGACTGCATTTTGGTGACTCACGATGTGGGCGCCTGGGTGGGCTACGCCTACGCGGCTCGCCGTCCGGAGCGCGTGAAGCGCCTGGTGCTGATGGACGCGGCCATCCCCGGAATGGCGTCGCCGGAGGTGTTCCGCTTGTCGCCTGAAACGGCCAGGAAAGTCTGGCACTTCTACTTCAATTTTATCCCCGACCTGCCCGAGCTCCTTGTCGTCGGCCGCGAGCAAGAGTTCCTCACCTGGTTGTTCCGCACGAAATCGGCCGACTGGAGCACGGCCTTCGATCCGGCGGCGCTCGACATTTACGTGAAGGCGTACGCGGCACCGGGCCGCTGGAGCGGTGGAATGGGCTATTATCGATCGATCTTTGACTCCATCGAGCAAAACCGGGTGACCGCTTCGACTCCGCTGACCATGCCGGTGCTGGCGATCGGTGGGGCGTCCAGCCTGGGAGAGTCGATGGCAACGTCGATCGGTCAACTCGCGGAAAACGTCCAGGGCGCGGTGATCGACGGGTGCGGCCATTACGTGCCGGAGGAGCGGCCAGGCGAGTTGCTGGCTGTTTTGCTGCCCTTCAGCCTCGCTTAAGCGGCGGGCAAGCCTGAAATGACGAACAATTGTGCAGATTCGCCCGATCCCATCGAAAAGCCGCAAATTTCAAAGCTTTTGCTTTAAAGAGGCCAACCGCCCTATAACCGGGGCACAGCAATCAGCGGGAATCGGTATGGATCGCATTCGCATCGTCGGCGGCAGCACGCTTAATGGCACCATTCCGATCTCTGGCGCGAAAAACGCCGCCCTGCCGTTGATGATCGCGGGACTGCTGTCCGAGGAGACGCTGATCCTCGACAATGTGCCGCGGCTTGCCGACGTCGCGCAGCTGCAGCGGATTCTCGGCAACCACGGCGTCGACATCATGTCGGCCGGCAAGCGCCCCGGCGACCACGAATATCAGGGCCAGACCCTGCATATCTCGGCGAAGAACATCATCGACACCACCGCGCCCTACGAGCTGGTCTCGAAGATGCGCGCCTCGTTCTGGGTGATCGCGCCGCTGCTGGCGCGGATGCACGAAGCAAAAGTGTCGCTGCCCGGCGGTTGCGCCATCGGCACCCGTCCGGTGGACCTGCTGATCATGGCGCTGGAAAAGCTCGGTGCCGAGTTGACCATCGACGGCGGCTACGTGATTGCCAGGGCTCCCGGCGGCCTCAGGGGCGCGACCATCGATTTCCCCAAGGTCACCGTGTCCGGCACCCATGTGGCGCTGATGGCCGCCACCCTCGCCAAGGGCACGACGATCATCAACAACGCCGCCTGCGAACCCGAGATCGTCGATGTGGCGGATTGCCTGAACAAGATGGGGGCCCGC
>JAQGKA010000308.1 GCA_028290355.1 Tardiphaga sp.
GTCATCTCGTCGGCGGTCTCTTCCGAGTAATTCATCGCCAGTTCGTTGTAGCGATCCAAAATCGCCTGCTGCTTGGCGACGCCGAGCATGACGTTCTCGCGGACCGTCAGCGCCGCATCGAGCTGTGGCTCCTGCTCGAGATAGCCTACGCGGGCGCCCTGCGCGACCCAGGCCTCGCCGGTGTATTCCTTGTCGAGGCCGGCCATGATCTTCAGCAGCGTCGATATGCCGGCGCCGTTGACGCCGAGCACGCCGATCTTGGCGGCCGGGTAGAATGACAGATGGACGTTATCCAGCACCTTGCGGGTCGGATAGGCCTTGGTCAGACCCTGCATGAAATAGACGAACTGGCGAGCCATCGAGATTCCTGGAGCTGTCGCGGTGGAAATGGGTTGCCGCTGATGTAGCTTTGCTGTCCCCAAAGGGCAACCGGGGGTTCACCCTTTGGTAACGCTGCGGGCAGTCAAAACCGACGGTTATGCCGTTTCAAACCGCATTTTAACGACTTCGCCCAAGACTGCTTGTGGGGCGATTCCTTTCGTCCTGGCGCGACAGAAGTCGCGGACAGACACGGCGGAGCCCGTCATGGCCACATTGACGTCATCAAACTCACCCGGCACGGCCAGCAGCCACGAGACAACCGGCCTGCTTTCTGAAATCCGGATGTTCTGGCGACAGTTCTTCGTCGCGGCATTCGATCCTTACCGGCCCGAGCAGCATTACATGCGCGGTCCTGGCCCGGCTTGCGCCGCCAAGGACTCTGCGTCGTCACGTTGAGCTGATCGCCAATACGGCCGCATCGGCTTGCAAGCGCCGGTATTGCGCGCCATGACTCCATCCCTCGACGGCCCCTTCGGCCGTCATCGTCACACCGGATGGACCTCATGACGCGGCTGCGCTGTGCAATTCTCGATGACTACCAGAATGTGGCCTTGGACCTCGCCGACTGGGGCGTTCTCGGCGACCGCATCGACATCACCGTGTTCGACGAGCCGTTCACGTCCGAGGACCACACGGCCGCCGCGCTGCAGGGGTTCGAGATCATCTGCGCGATGCGCGAACGCACGCCGTTTCCGAAGGCGCTGTTCGACGCCCTGCCCGCGCTAAAACTGCTGATCACCTCGGGCGCGCGCAATGCAGCCATCGATCTGGACGCCGCCAAGGCGCATGACGTGGTGGTCTGCGGTACGGCAATGGTCGGCAATCCCACCGTGGGGATCGCCATCGGCCTGATGCTGGAACTGACGCGCAAAATCGGGTTCGAAAATGCGCGCATGAAGGCCGGCGCGCCCTGGCAGGTCACAGTCGGCGAGGACGTCGGCGGCAAGACGCTGGGCATCATCGGCCTCGGCAAGCTCGGCAGCCAGGTCGCCGCCGTCGGTCGCGCGCTGGGCATGAAGACCATCGCCTGGAGCAGCAACCTGACGCCGGAGGCCTGCGAAAACGCCGGCGTGACTTACGCCACCAAGGAAGAACTGTTCGCCAATGCCGACATCATCTCGATCCACGTGGTGCTGAGCGACCGCTCGCGCGGGCTGGTGTCGCGGGAGGATCTCGCGCGGATGAAGCCGACGGCCTATCTGATCAACACCGCACGGGGTCCGATCGTCGACGAGGCGGCCCTGCTGGAAGCGCTGCAGCAGCGCAAGATCGCCGGCGCGGGCCTCGACACCTATTCGCACGAACCGCTGCCGCTCGACAGCCCACTGCGCAAGCTCGACAATGTCGTGATCACGCCGCATCTCGGCTACGTCACCGCGGAGAACTATCGGCGGATTTTCAGCGACACGATCGAGGGCATTGAAGGCTGGCTGAAGGGCGAGCCGGTAAGACGAATGGGCTGACGGACGTCGTCAAAGAAAAAGGCGCCGCGTGGAAACGCGGCGCCTTTTTGTCTCTTGAATTCCTAACGGATCGTCACCGGCGCCGGCAGCGGCTGCACCGAGGTCGGTTGGGTGCCGGGAAGCTGCTGACCGCCGGCGTTCGGTCCGGGGATCGGCGCGGCAGATGCGGTGGTGGTCGGGATCGGCGCCTTGCCGCCCGGCAACACGACGACGCGGGTGCCGACCTTGGCGCGTTCGAACAGGTCCGAAACGTCTTCGTTGATCATGCCGATGCAGCCCGACGACACGAACTTGCCGATGGTCGAGGGCTGGTTGGTGCCGTGGATGCGGTACACGGTCGAGCCGAGATACATCGCGCGGGCGCCGAGCGGATTGCCGGGGCCGCCGGCCATGAAGCGCGGCAGATAGGGCTGGCGCTCGATCATCTCGGTGGGCGGATGCCAATCCGGCCACTCCGCCTTGCGGGTGATCTTTTGCATGCCGGTCCAGGTGAAACCGTCGCGGCCGACGCGGACGCCGTAGCGGATCGCGCGGTTATTGCCGAGCACATAGTAAAGGTAGGTGTTGGGAGTATCGACCACGATGGTGCCCGCGGGCTCTTTGGTGACGAAATTGACTTCCTGGCGGCGCAGGTTCGGCGCCAGCTGCGCAGTGCCGCTTTCGGGCTGCTCTTCCGGCGGCAGCGCGGACAGCGACACCGGGCGGCCATCGGCACCTTGCGGCTGAGGCTGCACGGAACCGGTGACAGGCGAGCCCTGGGCACCCACGCCTTCCGGCGGACGGATGCCACGATCGTCAGTGCCGCGATCGGAATAGGTCTGCGGCGGACCGCCGGCGGGACGGTCCGAATAGATCACGGGCGGGGGGCCCATCGGGCGGCCATAGCGCGGATCATCCGGCGACATCACCGGACCCTGCGGCGCGCCGCGATCGGAATAAACAGGAGGAGCGCCGGCCGGGCGGCCGTAGCGCGGATCGTCCGGCGACATCACCGGGCCAGGCGCCGGCAGTGCGGTCATCGGACGGCCACGCGGCGATGGCGCATCGTCTTCGTCGAGGGCGTCGAAATCCGGCATCGCATCCATTGCGCTGCGCGAACGCGGGTTAGCGGGGTAGCCCCCGGGCGGATAGGACGGATCCGGCGGAATCGAATAGCCGCTCTGCGCGGGCGCAGGATAGCCCTGCGCCAGTGCGAGCGAATGCCCCGCGGCGCTCACAGCCACGGTCGCGAAAATCGTCAGAACACGCTTGATCATCATGGCCCTTGTATAAGCTCAAGCAAACACCGGATCGTTAATGTCAGATCGCGCAGGATCGCGGCGCATTCAAGACAATTCCGGCAAAAAGCTTCCCATTTCGGTCTTATTCGCGAGATGACAGGTTACCGTGGCCAACTTGTCTCACCGCGGCGGAATGATTGCCCGGTCACGCGCCGTTTCGTTGTGCCGGCGATTTTTTAACAAATGGTTCCCGGGTGTTGCGTTATCTTCGGATGAACCTGATTCGCGACGCTTTGGCGGCGTTCGCCGCCGCGAAACGAGTCGATCCCAGCGTTGTCACCGCGTCCCCGATGCTTCAAGGGCCTTCGCAAACTGCCAGCGAAGGCGGAATACCAAGTCATGCTTCCGGGTTTCCGTTTTCTGGTTGCGGCCGTCGTGCTGTCGATCTCGATGCTGGTATTCGGCCTCGGTGCCGCAACCCTGCTGCGCTCGGCGCATGAAGAGTTTGCCAGCTTGCCGATCCGGCGAGCGGCCCCGCAGACCATGTTCCCGCAGCAGCCCGAAGCCCCGCCGACGCTGGCGATGCTGCGGGTCGATCCGCCTGTTTTGGACGTGAAGCCTGTTTTGGACGAGACCCCCCCGGCTGCAGCGACTGAAATCGTACCGCCGGCGGAGCCAACCCCGGCCGCCACAGCGCCCCAGGATGTCGAGAAGGCGCCCGCCCCGGAGAAGGTCGCGGCGCTGACGGCACCTGCCGCACCGCCCTCGGAAAATTCAACACCGGCGGAACAGGCAAAGCCCGAAGCGGCCACGGCGGAAGCCCCAGCCGCAACCGTGGCGCTCGCACCTGCAGCTTCTGTGCCGGCACCACCCGCCCCTGCTCCCGCCACCACGACGCCCGAACCGGCCGTCGCCGCTGCCGTCGAAACGCCTCCCGCAGCGGATAAGCCGGCCACGACGCTGACCGAAGCCGACACAAAACTGGCCTCGACGAAGATCGCGACTTTGGGCGGCCCGCCCGTCACCGTCGAAACGCCACCGGCGGCAAAACCCGTTGTGGCTCCGGTGAAAAAGGCGAAGGCGCCTGCTGCGAAGCGACGCCGCGTTGCCGCACGGGCGACGCCGGCCGCCGCGGCTCCCGCGCAGACCGACCCGTTCGGCCAGCCGTTCCCGCGCTAGCCGATCACGCCGGACCGGTCGCGACCGGCGGCCCATCGGACTGGCCCCATTCCGCCCAGGAGCCGTCATACAGTGCGGAGCCGCGCACGCCGAGCCGGTGCAGCGCCAGCGTCAGCACCAGTGCCGAGACGCCGGAGCCGCAACTGGTCACGATCGGTTGCGCCAGATCAACACCCGCGCCGGTGAATATCCTGCGCAATTCGTTGAGCGGCTTCATCGCGCCGGTCGCGGCGTCGAACAACCCGGCATAGGGCACGTTGCGGCTGCCGGGAATGTGGCCGGCACGAAGACCCGGCCGCGGCTCCGGCACGCTGCCTTCGAAACGCGCCTGCGGCCGCGCGTCGATCACCTGTTCGGCGCCGCCGTCGAGATTGCGGACCAGTTGCTGCCGGCTGCGCACGAAGCTGGGATCGAACGTCGCGGCATAGGACGCCGGCTTCGGCTCCGTTGCGCCGCTTTCGACCGGCCGCCCTTCGGCGCGCCATTTCTGCAAGCCGCCGTTCAGCACGCGGACGTCGCGATGGCCGAAAGCGAGGAACATCCACCACGCGCGCGGGCCAGCGACCCAGCCACCGGCATCGTAGATGACGACGGTATCGGCGTTCGAGATGCCGAGCGCGCCGACGCCATCGGCAAAGCTGCCTTCACTCGGAAACATATGCGGCAGCGCGATGCCGTGGTCGCTGATCACGTCGACGTCGAAGAACGTCGCGCCGGGAATATGCGCTCCGCGGTAATCGTCGCGCGGCAACGGCAGGACACCGGGCAGTTTGAACGAGGCGTCGAGCAGCTTGACCTTGGGATCGCCGAGGTGAGTAGCGAGCCATTCGGTGGAAACGAGGGGATCGTCGATGGAGGTCATGGGGATTCCTTCTGTGGTCATCCCGGGACGCGCTCTTCGCGCGGACCCGAAATCCCGAGTTGTTCAGTCATCTCCGGATTCCCCGCCACTCCAATTGGAGTGGCTGAGGTTCGCTCGCAGCTATCGCTGCTCGCGCCCCGGAATGACGACTTCTTGTTAATCCGATTTCGCCTTGCGCGGCTCGACCTTCTCTATCGGCCCGCCGGCGTCGCGCCAGGCGGCGAAACCGCCGGCCATGTGGGCGACCGGGGTAAGTCCCATGTCGTGCGCCGTCTTCGCCGCCAGCGCCGAGCGCATGCCGCCGGCGCAGTGGAAGATGAACTTCTTGTTCTCCTGGAACACCGGCTTGGCATAGGGGCTTTCCGGATCGATCCAGAATTCCAGCATGCCGCGGGTGCAGGAAAACGCGCCGGGAATGCGACCGTCGCGCTCGATCTCGCGGGGATCGCGGATGTCGACGACGATGACGTCGTCGCCCTTCATGGCCTCGATCACCTCGACCGCGCTGACCGTTTCGATCAACGCATTGGCCTCGTCGATCATCGCCTTGATGCCGTGGGTGATGGTCTGTGCCATTAACGTACCAGTTCCTTCATCGCGCCTTCGAGACCTTCGATCGTCAGCGGAAACATCCGCTCGGAAAACAGCCGGCGGATGATGGTGGTGGATTCCGAATAGTCCCAGTGCCGCTTTGCCACCGGATTGAGCCAGATCGCGTGCGGATAGGTCTGGGTGATGCGCTCGAGCCAGACCGAGCCGGACTCTTCATTGACATGCTCGACCGAGCCGCCGGGCACCATGATCTCGTAGGGCGACATCGAGGCATCGCCAACGAACACGATCTTGTAGTCGTGGGCGTATTTATGCAGCACGTCCCAGGTGGGCGTGCGGTCGGTGAAGCGGCGGCGGTTCTGCTTCCAGACGCCCTCATAGAGGCAGTTGTGGAAGTAGAAATACTCCATGTGCTTGAATTCGCTCTTCGCCGCCGAGAACAATTCCTCGACCTGCTCGATATGCGAATCCATCGAGCCGCCGATATCGAAGAACACCAGCACCTTGACGGCGTTGCGCCGCTCCGGCCGCATGTGGACGTCGAGATAGCCGTGGTTGGCGGTTTCCTTGATGGTGGTGTCGAGATCGAGTTCGTCCGGCGCGCCGGTGCGGGCGAATTTGCGTAAGCGCCGCAGCGCCACCTTGATGTTGCGGATGCCGAGTTCGACATTGCCGTCGAGATCCTTGAACTCGCGGCGATCCCAGACCTTCACCGCGCGGGAATGGCGGCCCTTCTCCTGGCCGATCCGGATGCCTTCGGGATTGTAGCCCTCGGCGCCGAACGGCGAGGTGCCTGCGGTGCCGATCCACTTGTTGCCGCCCTGATGCCGGCCCTTCTGCTCCTTCAGC
>JAQGKA010000316.1 GCA_028290355.1 Tardiphaga sp.
GCTGAAGCTCGACGCCGAGTTGCTGGCGAGTTTCCCGGAAGGCTATCGCCACCTCGCTTATCTGCAGAGCCAGATCGGCTACAAGATCAAGCCCAACATGCCCGGCCTGCGCGGCGACGCGGTGGAGACATTGTACAAGAGCGGGGCGAAGTGGCTGAAGGGCGAAAAGCTGGATCGATAGCGCTTCTTTTCCCTCCCCCTTGCGGGGAGGGTGGCCGTGCGAAGCGCGGTCGGGTGGGGGTGCCCCACGGAAGAGCGGAGTGTGGGGCAACCCCCACCCCGGCCTCCACTTCGGCGATGCTGCGCATCGCCTCGCTCGGCCGACCCTCCCCGCAAGGGGGAGGGAGGCCATAGGCTTCGGTGCTAACAATAACAATAGGGAGACCCCACATGCCCGACTTCGTCACGCTCGATGCGCTGGTGCGCAACACCGCGACCACAGCGCCGACGCGCACCGCCATCATCGATGACCGGCAAAGCCTCACCTATGCCGGGTTCGACGACCTGATCGATCGCGTCGCCGCTGCGCTGCAGGCTGACGGGCTGAAGCCGCAGGACGTCATTTCGATCTGTGCCTACAGTTCGGTGCAATATGCCGCCACGTTCCTTGGCGCGCTGCGAGCCGGAATTGCGGTGGCGCCGCTGGCACCATCATCGACACCGGATGACTTCGCGGCGATGCTCAGGGATTGCGGCGCGAAGGTGCTGTTCATGGACGCCGCGGCGGCGGCGGCGATGGGGGCTGCGGCAACAGGGCCTGCGATACTGCGCGTCGCGCTCGACGACAGCGAGTTCGGCCGAGCCTTCAGCGCCTGGAGCGGCGCGCCGGGCGCCAGGCCCGCACCGGTCACGATCGATCCGGAATGGGTGTTTAACATCATCTATTCCTCCGGCACCACCGGCACGCCGAAAGGCATCATTCACACCCACCTGATGCGCTGGCGGCAATACGGTCAGACCGAGCCGCTCGGCTATGGGCCGGATGCGATCACTGTGCTGTCCACTCCGCTTTATTCCAACACCACGCTGGTCGCCTTCAACCCGACATTTGCCGGCGGCGGCACCGCGGTGCTGATGAAGAAGTTCGACGCGCGGGGATTCCTTGAACTGAGCGAGAAGCACCGCGCCACCCACGCGATGCTGGTGCCGGTGCAATATCGCCGCATCATGAACCTGGCAGATTTCGACAGCTTCGATCTGTCGTCTTTTATCATGAAATTCAGCACATCGGCGCCGTTTGCCGCGGCGCTGAAGGCCGACGTGCTGAAGCGCTGGCCCGGCGGCCTGACCGAAGTCTACGGCATGACCGAAGGCGGAGGCACTTGCCGGCTGCTGGCGCACGAGCATCCGGACAAGCTGCACACCGTGGGCCAGCCGATGCCTGATCACGACATCCGCCTGCTCGACGAGAATGGCGTGGAAGTCGCCGCCGGCGAGATCGGCGAAGTGGTGGGTCACTCGCTGAACATCATGCAGGGTTACCTCAACCAGCCCGCGAAAACCGCGGAGACGTTCTGGCGCGACGCCACCGGCAAGCTTTTCGTGCGCACGGGTGACGTCGGCCGTTTCGACGAAGACGGCTTTCTCACCTTGATGGACCGCAAGAAGGACATGATCATTTCCGGCGGCTTCAATATCTATCCCAGCGACCTCGAGGCGGTGCTGACCGGGCACGATGATGTCGTGGAAGCCGCCGTGGTCGCGATGCCGTCGGAGGAATGGGGCGAAACCCCGGTGGGATTCGTGGTGCTGAAGCCGAACGCAACGGCGGATGCGGCGGCGCTGAAGGCGTGGGTGAACGGCCGGGTCGGTAAATTCCAGCGCGTCGCCGATATCGTCATTGTCGACACGTTGCCGCGCAGCGCCATCGGCAAGGTGCTGAAGCGCGAGTTGCGGGATCGCAGACTGGCGGCGGGGTGAACGCTGGCACCGGTCTATCAACGAGTCGTCCCCGCGAAAGCGGGGATCCATACGCCGTGTATTTTCAAGTGAAGCGATGCCGTTGAAACATCTTGCTCCATTCGCGAGCGCCAGGGGTTATGGGTCCCGCCTTCGCGGGGACGACGCTGCCGTAGTGTGATCTGATCCCTCAGTAATGCGGTGGCGGTTCGTTGCTGATGCCGCCCGTGTTGCTCTCGGCCTCCTGTAGCCGCTCGCCGAGGACCGCGACCTGGCGTATCAGCTTGTCGATCTGCCGCCACTGTTCCGTGATGGTATTGTTCAGGGTCTCGATGGTGAGATCCTGATAGGTCAGCCGCGTCTCAAGCGCGTCGATGCGCTCGCCGAGAGTTTTGATGTCAGGCATCGGGAGCAATCTCTCTTTGCGACAGGAAATCATCGGAATTGATAGCAAGGTCCGGTTTGATGGAGGTGCTCTCGACCAGCCCATGTCCCAGCGCGATGCGGCCGTCGAACACAAAGCACTCGCCGCGCCAGCGGCTGTCGGCTTCCGGCACGGCTTCGAGATATTTCAGGATGCCGCCCTTGAGGTGATAGACGTCGGTGAAGCCGCGCGACAGCAGATAGGAACTGGCTTTTTCGCAGCGGATGCCGCCGGTGCAGAACATCGCGATCTTCGTATGCTTGGCCGGATCGAGGGCGCGGGCGACAAAATCCTTGAACTGGCCGAAGCTCCTGATCTCGGGATCGACCGCGCCCTCGAACGTGCCCATCGCCACCTCGAAGGCGTTGCGGGTGTCGATCACCAGCGTGTCGTCGCTTGCGATCAGTGCATTCCACTCCGCCGGATCGACATAGATGCCGATCTGTTTGGTCGGGTCGGTGCTGACATCGCCAAGCGTGACGATTTCCTTTTTCAGCCGGATCTTCAGGTGCAGGAACGGCATCGAGGTTGCGGTGGAGCATTTCAGTTCGAGATGATCGAGCCTGCCGCCGAACAGCGCGCCGTTCTGCAATTCATCGATCAGCGCGTCGATCGCCTCATCCGCGCCGGCCAGCGTGCCGTTGATGCCTTCTTCCGCCAGCAGCACGCTGCCCTTCAGCCCGAGATCGGCGCAGAGCGCGCGCAAGGGCTCGCGCAGGTCGGAAAAATCCGGCAGCGCGGCAAATTGATAAAAGGCGGCGACCTTGAGTGGCATGGCGGGGGTTTATCAGCAGGGCAGGCGAGGGGAAAGGGCGCGAACCCCTACGTTGGCAGCAACCCAGCGTTGCTCCATCGTGCCCAGCATTGCCCTGTGGCGTTCAATATGCCAAGAAATCGACGCCTCGCGGCGCAGCATCACCCCTACAATCAGCGACAGAAGTGAGCAATTTGGCATGAGGAATTTCCATCTCGCCGGCCGTTCCACGGTCCACGCCCAGAACGGCATGGCGGCGTCGTCGCATCCGCTGGCGACGCTGACGGCCATCGAGGTGCTGAAAGCCGGCGGCACAGCCGCCGACGCCGCGGTGGCCGCCTGCGCGCTGCAGGGCGTGATCGAGCCGCAGTCCACTGGCATCGGCGGCGATTGTTTTGCGCTGATCCAGCCCAAGGGCGAGGGCAAGATTACCTCCTACAATGGCTCCGGCCGGGCGCCGAAGGCCGCCACCGTGGAGTGGTATCTCGAGCACAAGATGCATGCGATTCCTGCCACGGGCCCGCATTCGGTCACCGTACCCGGCTCGATCCATGCCTGGGCGACCATCCTGCGCGACCATGGCAAGTTCGGTCTCGATACGCTGCTGCAGCCGGCGATCAAGGCTGCGGAAGAGGGCTATGTCGTTGCCCCTCGCATCGCGTTCGACTGGAAGAACAATCTGGAGAAAGTGCGCGCTGGCATCAACGCGCCGCGCTATCTGCTGAAGAACGGCGAGCCGCCGGTTGCCGGCGACGTGATCCACCAGCCCGAACTGGGCAAGACCCTGCGTACCATTGCCAAGGAAGGGCCGGACGGCTTCTACAAAGGCTATGTCGCTGAAGACATGGTGGAGACGCTGCGCGGCCATGGCGGCCTCCATACGCTGGAGGACTTCGCCGCCCACACCACCGAAACGACCACACCGATCGGCACCACCTACAAGAATTATGATGTCTGGCAGTGCCCGCCGAACGGGCCGGGAATCACCATGCTGGTAATGCTGAACATCCTCAGCCATTTCGACCTCACCAAATATCCGGCGATGAGCATCGAGCGTTTCCATCTCGAAGCCGAGGCCGCCCGCATCGCCTATCTGATGCGCGAGCAGAATATCGGCGACCCCGCTTATGTCGGAATCGATATCGAGCGCATCCTGTCCAAGGAATTCGCCGCCGACTGGGCCAAGAAGATCCGGATGGACGCGCTGGTCGAACTGCCGAGCGTGTCGCCGCCAATCAATCCGGAGACGGTCTACATCACCGTGGTCGACAAGGATCGCAACGTCTGCTCGTTCATCAATTCGGTGGCGCATTCGTTCGGTTCGGCGGTGATCTCCAACAAGACCGGCGTGCTGATGCAGAACCGCGGCGCCGGCTTCCGGGTGCAGCCCGGCCATCCCAATTGCATCGCGCCGGGCAAGCGACCGCTGCACACCATCATCCCCTCGCTGACCACGCAGAACGGCCGCGCGAAAATGTCGTTCGCAGTCATGGGCGGCCAGTACCAGCCGGTCGGCCAGACCCGTGTGCTGACCAACATGCTCGACTACGGCATGGACGTGCAGGAGGCGATCGACCAGCCGCGCGGCCTGCACTATGAGGGCGTGTACACGCTCGAAGACGGCGTGCCGGCTTCGATCGTCGAAGGCCTGAAGAAGATCGGCCACAAGACCGCGCCCTGCGTGGCGCCGTTCGGCGGCGCTCAGGCGATCGTGATCGACTGGGACAAGGGCACCCTCACCGGCGGCTCCGAGCCCCGCAAGGATGGCTGCGCGCTCGGGTATTAAGGACAAGGCGGCGCCCCTCACCACGCCCGAAAAAGCCGTGGGAGGGGCGATGCGAGGATTTAGGCCTGGCGGCATGCTGACCCCAAAACCGTGGTGATCAAAGAGATCGCCGGGGCAGGACCGCGCTTACGCGGTTTTTCCGTATGGCCAGTTCATCACCTTGCCGGACATCACCAGCCGGTCACGTCCGCTGTCCTTGGCCGCATATAACGCGCGGTCTGCGGCTTCGATCAACGCCTCTGGCGAACCTCCGATGCCCGGGAAGCTGACCGCACCGCCGAGGCTCACGGTCACGCGCCTTGAAGGAGGGTTCGAGGCGTGAAGCATGCCGAGTTCAAAAACCGTCGTCCGAATCCGTTCACCAACCTGCTCGCAGCCGTCCGCATCGGTGTTGGGCAGCAGCAGAACGAACTCTTCCCCGCCATATCTGGCTGCCAGATCGGCAGGCCGCCGCGCCTCTGACGTCAAAGCTTTTGCCAGCGAACGCAGGCAGCCGTCGCCGGCCTGATGACCGTATTGATCGTTGAACTTCTTGAACTGATCGACGTCGATCAGCAGGAGCGAAAGCGGCGTGCCGTCACGCTTGGCTCTCGCCCATTCCTCCAGCAACCGGTCGTCGAAGTGGCGGCGATTGGCGAGACCCGTCAAACCGTCCGAGGTGGCAAGAGCCGCAAGCTTTTCTTCCAGATCCTTGTGTTCTGTCATGTCGCGCGATATCGCGACCACGCCGTCGATCTCGCCGGTGTCGGGTTTCCGGGTCGCGCGCATGGCGGTTTCGATCCAGATATCGTCCTTGCCGCGATGACGCGTGCGGTAGATCAACCTCGCCTCTTCAATCTCGCCGCATTTCAGGGCGGCGACGGTTTGCTCGACCCGCGGCAAATCGTCGGCATCGACGCCAGCCAGAGCCGGCGTTCCGATGAGTTGATCGGGCGTCCAGCCCAGGATGCGGGAAGACGACGGTGACACATAGAGAATCCGCTCGTCGGTGCCGATCCGCATCACGATGTCGCTGGACTCTTCGGCGAGCAGGCGAAAATCGGCTTCCTTAGCTACCAGCGCCGCGGCCATGCGCTGACGCTCGAGCAGCTGACGGACGAGATAGAAGCCGAAGACGGCAATCACCAGTGTCAGCCCGAGGACGAAGGCCATGCGAGTCCAGGCCTCCTCGCGCCATTGCGCCAGCACATCGTCCTGCGCCCTGGTGGCCAGCACCATGAGCGGGTATCGGTCGCTCCGCTTGTAGAAGCTCAATCGCCGCACGCCATCCAGCGGCGATTTGAAATAATACGTGCCGGCGGACGGGCGGGAATGAAAATCACGGAACAAAGGCGCGCCTGACATGTCGCGGCCGACAAAAGTGCCGTCGTCGGGGCTGCGCGCCAGCATGGTGCCATCGGCACTCAAGAGCGCGATGGCGCCGTTCGCACCGGTGTCGAAATGTCCGTAGAATTGCGTGAAGTATGCGGCGTCGATGGTCGCCAGTGCGACGCCAACGAAGCTACCGTCCGGATGATTGAACCGCCGCGATGCGGTGATGATCCACTGACCTCCTGACCGGCTTTTGACCGGTTTGCCGATCAGGGTATGGGGGTCGGAGGATTCCCGATGACGCCGGAAGTAATCGCGATCGCCGTTGTTGAGCCCTGTGAGGTTCATCTTTTCCGAAGTGGCGAGCCAGCGTCCGGTTTCATCGTAGACGAACAGACCGCGGATCCGTCCCAGATTCGATTTACGAAATTCGAGAAATGTCTGAAGCCTTGTGATCGCGGCGGGAGCTGTTCCGTCCGTCTCCAATCGGTTGACCAGTCCCGAGAGGACTGTGTCGGCCAGCTCCACGG
>JAQGKA010000334.1 GCA_028290355.1 Tardiphaga sp.
GCCGCAAGCTCGGCATCAAGATCGCCTGGCAGGAAACCAGCTTCGACCAGATGATGCCGGCGATCACCACCGGCCGTGTCGATGCGATTCTCTCGGGCATGACCGACAGCGCCAGCCGGCAGGACAGCGCGACCTTCATCGACTACCTGCGCAACGGGCCTCTGTTCTTCGTGCAGAACTCCCGCGCCGCCGAGTTCAAGGACATGACGGCTTTATGCGGCAAGAAGGTCGGCGCCTCCAGGCGCACCCTCGCACCGAAGCAGATCGCAACCTGGAGCGAGGCCAACTGCGCCAGCGCGCCGATCGTGTTCGTCGGCACCGAAGGCTCGGCCGATGCGCGGACTCAACTTCGCCAGGGTCGCATCGACGCCGCGGTGCAGGGCGGCGAGACGCTGCCCTACATCATGGACCTCGAGCCCGGTATCTACCTGCCGGTTGGCAAGGTTTTCGCAACCCAGTTCACCGGTCTGGCCTTGCCGGTCAAGGAGAAGGGTTTACAGCAGGCGGTGGCGGAAGCGCTCGACGCGCTTATCGCCGACGGCACCTACAAGGCGCTGCTGGTGAAATGGAAATTGACCGACTACGGCGTGGAGAAGGCGATCATCAATGCAGGACAGTAAAGCGCTCGCGGGCATCCCGCTCATCCCGGCCAACACGGCGCCGCCGGCTCCGCAATATCCCTGGCCGAAGCCCTATACGTCCGCGATGTTCCTGTCGTTCGACGTCGATGCGGAGAGCGCCTGGACCAGCAAGGACGCGGCGCATGCGCAGCGCCTCGTCACCATGAGCTATGGCGGCTTCGAGGCGCGCGTCGGAACGCCGAAGCTGCTGGAGCTGCTCGATCAGCTCGACCTGAAGGCGACGTTCTTCATTACCGGCTGGGCGGTGGACGCGCATCCGGCGATGGCGGAGTCGATTCTCAAGGCCGGCCATGAGATCGGCCATCACGGCTATCACCATCTGTTGCCGGATCCGGGCGATCCTATCGAGGAAGAGCTGGAGCGCGGCTTCGAAACGCTGAAGCGCCGCCTCGGCGTAGTGCCCACCGGCTACCGTGCGCCATTCGGCGAATTCACCGAAGAGTTGCGCGTGGCGCTGGTGCGTCACGGCATCGCCTACACCTCGTCGTTCCGCGACGACGTGCGGCCCTATCGCCATCGCCTTGCCGATGGCCGGCCCGGCACCATCGAACTCCCGGTGACCGCGAGCTACGACGACTGGATGCACGGGTTGTCCGCCCGGTTCAGCCCGCGGCCGATCTTTCCGAAGGAGCATGTGCTCTCTATCTGGAAGGACGAACTCGACGAGACCCGGGACTGGGGCGCCATGGTGACCACCGTGCTGCATCCGCAGTGCAGCGGCCGGCCGATGCGGCTGCGCCTGCTGCGCGACTTTCTCACTTACGCCAAATCCTGCCCGGACCTGTGGATCGCGACCGGCAAGGAGATCGTGGTGAACTACCAGCTTCACGAAGTCGCCGCAGCTGCCTCCGCGGCGGAATAGAGCATTTTCGATGGAGCCCACCCACCGACCTCATGGTGAGGAGCGCGCCGCTCGGCGCGAGTCTCGAACCATGAGTGGCTTGGCCAGTCCTTCGAGACGCGGCCAAGTGGCCGCTCCTCAGGATGAGGGAGAGCTTGTGGAGAACGATTCATCTCAAAGGAGGCCTACTTGCTGATTTCCCGTCGTTCCCTGCTCAAGGCTGCCGCCGTCGCGCCGGCTTTCTCGCTGCCCGGTGTCGTGCGTGCGCAGGCGCAGACCACGCTGCGCTTCATGCCCGTCATCGATCTGACCTTCCTCGATCCGATCTTTTCCACGGCGCAGGTCTCCCGCAACCATGGCTTCATGGTCTACGACACGCTGTACGGCATCAATTCGGCGCTGGAAGTCTCGCCGCAAATGGTGTCCGGCCATGTGGTGTCGAACGATGATCGGCAGTGGGACCTGACCTTGCGCGACGGCCTGCTGTGGCACGATGGCGAGCGCGTTCTCGCGCGCGATTGCGTTGCGAGTATTCGTCGCTGGGCGGCGCGCGACGGCTTTGGTGCCGAGCTGATGGCGGCAACCGATGAATTGTCGGCGCCCGACGATCGCACCATCCGCTTCCGGCTGAAGCGCCCGTTCCCGCTGTTGCCCGTGGCACTGGGCAAGGCGGCGGTGCAGGCGGCATTCATGATGCCGGAACGGCTGGCGAGCCAGGATGCTTTCAAGGCGCTCACCGAGGTCGTCGGCAGTGGTCCGTTCCGTTTCGTCGCTGACGAGCGGATGCAGGGCGCGCGCAACGTCTATGCCCGCTTCGACAAGTATCAGCCGCGCCAGGACGGCAAGCCGGACTGGACCGCCGGTCCCAAGATCGTGCACTACGATCGCGTCGTCTGGACCACCATGCCGGACGCGGCGACCGGCGTCGCGGCGCTGCAGAAGGGCGAGCAGGACTGGCAGGAGACCGCGCCGCACGATCTGCTGCCCGTGCTGAAGCGCGCCGGCATCACCATCCGGGTGCTCGATCCGCGCGGCTACACCTGCATGATGCGCGTCAATCAGCTGCAGCCGCCATTCGACAATCCGGCGATCCGCCGCGCGCTGCTGGGCGCGATCGACCAGTCCTCCTTCATGACCGGCGTCGCCGGCGACGATCCCGCCTATCAGGTCTCGCCAATCGGCTTCTTCGCGCCGGGCACCCCGATGGCAAGCGATGTCGGGCTCGACGTGTTCCGCGGGCCGCGCAACATGACAAAGGTGAAAGCCGACCTGAAGGCCGCCGGCTACAATGGCGAGAAGGTCGTGCTGCTGGTGCCGCTCAACTCGCTCGCGCAGAAGCCGCTCGGAGACGTGGCAGCCGACATGCTGCAGCAGGCCGGCATGAATGTGGAATATGCCGGGGCGGACTTCGGCACCATCTTGCAACGCCAGTTGAAGAAGGAGCCGGTGACCGAGGGCGGCTGGAGCGCCAGCGTCAGCAACTGGCAGGGCATCGACTGGCTGAACCCGGCCGCCAACACCAATCTGCGCGGCGATGGCCGGGCGCCCGGCTGGTACAAGAGCGACAAGATGGGCGCATTGCGCAACCAATGGCTCGCCGCGCCGAATCTCGCCGAGCAGCAGCGCGTCTGCCGCGATATCCAGGCGCTGGCATTTGAAGAAGTGCCGTACTTTCCGATCGGCCAATACAACCAGCCGACCGCCTATCGCAAGAACATCACCGGCATCCTCGACGGGACCGCCGTATTCTGGAATGTGAGGCCCGCATGAGCACGACCGCAATCTTCGGCAGCTATGTGCTGTCGCGCAAGGACGGCGCGCAGGACGTGCTGCGCGACCACTGGGTGCTGCTGGAAGGCAATCGCATTGCCGCGGTGACGCGCGACAAGCCGAAGGCGGCGCAGGTGTTCGACAGACCGGGCCGCTTCATCCTGCCGGGGCTCCTGAACCTGCACAACCATTGCTACAGCGAGGCGATTGCGCGGACTCACACCGAGGACGGCAACGGTCGCCGCGGCAACCAGAGCATCGTCTATACGGTGCTGCTGCCGCTCACCAAGCGCGGCGCGGAGATTCTGTCACCGGAAGAGCGGCTGGCGATCGCCCGGCTCGGCATTCTGCAAGTGCTGAAGGGTGGCGTCACCACGGTGATGGACTCCTTCCGCAACAGCATTCCCGAGATGTTCGACGCCGCAGCCGAAATGGGCATCCGCTTCTACGGCGCGCCCTACGCGTTCTCGACGTCGGACTCGAAGTTACTGCCCGACGGCACCATGAGTTATGCCGGTGACGACGGCGAGGCCGATCTCAACACCTGGAACGCATTGTACGCGCAATGGCACGGCAAGGCGGAGGGGCGCATCGGACTGGCGATGAGCCCGCATGCCACCGATACCTGCGGTCCCGACCTGTTCAAGGCCTGCGCTGTGCGCGCGCGCGAACTCGGCGTGAACATCACCACCCATGTGGCGCAGAGCGCGGCGGAAGTCGCGATCATCGCCGCGCGCTACGGCGGCCGCACGCCGGCGGAATATCTCGACTGGCTCGGCGTGCTGGCGCCGGACCTGATGGCCGCGCATTGCATGTCGAGCACCGCCGCCGATTTGAAATTGATGGCAGCGCGCGGCGCCACCGTGCTGAACTGCCCGCGGGTGTTCGCGCGCTCCGGCGTCACCGCGGCGTTCAGCCGGTTCCGCGAGCACGGCGTCCGCACCGTGGTCGGCACCGACGGCTACAACCAAGATATGCTCGGCGAACTCAGCGCGGCGTCGATGATCTCGAAACTGGCGTCCGCGAAGGCCGACGTCGCCACCGCGCCGGAGCTGATCGAGGCGGTGACCGCCACCGCGGCCGGCGTGCTGCAGCGCCCGGATCTCGGGGTGATCGCGCCGGGGGCGACGGCGGATCTCACGGTGGTCGACATGACCCATCCGCACCTGCAGCCGATGTTCGATCCGCGCCGCGGCCTCATAGCGCTCGCCAACCGGGCCAATATCGATCAGGTCATCGTCGATGGGCGCATCCTCATCGACGCGGGCCGCTACGTAAGCGGCGACGAAGCCGCGATTGTATCGGCTGCGACGGCGGCCGTCGGCAAGATCTGGGATCTTCCGGAAGCCCAGGCGGCGTTCAATGGTTGAGCGAGCGTCGATCGGTAATCGCCGCGGTAGCCATTACGTCGAGAAAAACGCGTCAATGCGCTCGCATGCGGCGCGATCTCCAGCGACATCATCAGCGAGGCGGGTGTAGAGGCTGGCAGCCCCCTCGAAGATGATCGATTCCGGAAAGCCGTCGCCGACGAAGTCGGAGATGGCGTGCATCTCTTCCACCCAGCGGTACGCCTTTGGATACATGTCCGGCAAGGTCCTGGCGAAACGTTCGAGAAGCTGCGGCTGACTGGCCGCAAGCTCGGCTTTCAGCGCCGGACCCGCGCCAGCACGGTCGGCGGCCAGGATCATGGTGGTTGCGATTGCGACAAGCCCTTTCGTGATTCCGGCGTAGGACAGTTTCAGCGCCGAGGCCGCCCCCACAGGTCCATCGACGAGGCGCACATCGAGCCCGTACTCCGACAGTCCTGCGAGCTCGCCGGCTGCGGCGCCGGAAAAATAAATCGTCGGACCGCGCTCGTCACCCTTTGGCGGCAAACCGATAATCGCGCCATCGACAAGGCGTGCTCCGGCCTGCTCGAGGCCGCGGCCGATGCTGATCATGGTCGAGACGCTGACGGCATTGCAATCGACGAAAATCGGCGCATGCGCAGCACCGCCAAGCCGTGCCGCGAAGCGCTCGGCGAGTGCTTCCGCTTCGGCCGGAGGCACGATGGACAGGATCACGCTGGCCTCTTCGACCAGACGCTGGTCATCAACGTGTTGCATGCCCGCCGCTTCGGCGCGGGCCCGACTCTTCGCTCCGCGGCCCTCAAGAGACGTGAGAACTGTGGCGCCGTGCCGTGTCAAACGTGCTGCAATGGCGCTTCCCATCGCGCCCGCCGCAATCACTGCGATCGTGGGTGTCATGTGGTTCTCCTGTCATCGAGCTGCAGCGGCTGCTTTGGATTGCACCGCGGATGAGGCCGGACCTATCGCCAGGCAAAGGCTTGAATAACGATCGCGACGCTGACAGCCGATAATGTCGTCGCGAGGGCAAAGGAACGCGCGGCATCTTCGGCGGAGCGGCCAAAATGGGCGGCGAGGATATAGACGTTGATGCCCGGCGGCAGCGCCGCGGTGATCGTTGCGATCAGGGTCTGGTCCCATGGCAGGTCCATTGCGCGGGCGATCGTCCAGGTCAGCAGCGGATGAACGACGAGTTTGAGCAGTACCGACGCGAGCGGGGCGGCGTAGGTCGTCGGCAGTGGAACGCGCGCGACCGTTGCGCCAACGGCGATCAATGCCAAAGCAGGCGCAGCATCCGCAAGCGGGCCCACGACATGGTCGACAAGCAGCGGCAACGCCAGGCCGGTCTGCCGCCACGCGGTGCCGGCGGCCAGCGCCAGCGTCATCGGATTGCTGATCGCCGAAACCAGCGCCTTGGAGAGCCGCCCGGGCCCTTCGCCATCGCCAAACGCCAGCAGCAAGGTTGCGGCAGGAAGCAGGACCAGGGTGTGAACGGCGATAATATCGCTGAGCAACGCGATACCCTGACGCCCAAACATCGCGTGCGCGATCGGCACGCCGATCAATGACGAATTGGAATAGATCACGCCCAGGCCGAAGATCACGCAATCGGCGACACTGAGCCGAAGCGCCATGCGCCCGTAGATTACGGCCATGATGAGAAGTGTCACGCAGCCCAGCAGATAGGCCATCGCGATCCCGCCGCCTCCGATCGCAGCGCGGCCGTCGGCGAGCGAGCGGAACAGCAATGCCGGGATCGCGAAGCAGGACACGATCTTCAGCAGACCGGAGTTGCCTTCGGCGGTGAGAAGGCCACGCCTGGCGGCGGCGAAGCCGATGGCGAGCAGCGCGAAGATAGGCACCAGGACAGTCACGGTCATGCCGAAGCCCGGCTGTCCGGGGGCGCCGAAACGCGCGGGTCATTGGTGAAGGCGCGGATCACGCGGCTGCACGCATCAGCGGAGCGCGGCGCTCGGTGATGCCGGATGGGTCGGTCTGCAGCATCACCCCGTAACGGTCGAGGGTTTCGGCGGCCACGCGGCAAAGCTCCACATTGGTGGTCGGCATGATCTTGCCGTCGGCGTCGAGCAAATAGGGCGTGTCCTCCATGCCGACACGCACGACATCAACTTCGCTGTCGGGTTGCGCCGCATAGCCGACGATCCGGCGCACCGCATCGAGGTGGCGCCCGGCGTCGGGGCCGACATCCATCGCCCGGATCTCGCGGCCAGCATGGTGCGGCAGAACAGCGGCGCCGACGGTGATCGATACCTTTCTTTTGCGCGGTCCGTTCGGAACGTCGCATTCGAGCGACTTGGCCATCGATACAACCGAGCGGAATTGGGCGTAGTTTTCCGGGAACGGCAGCTTCGGCGAAAATCCGAACAGCAGGGTCACGTTGAGCTGATCTGCGCCGGCAAGGCTGAGGTCGCGCCGCGCAATCGCCATCCGCGACATCGCATAGCTGCGGATCAACTGCACCCACTCGATCTCGTCGAGCAGATGAAGCCGCCGCCGGGCCGCGATCGCCTGGCCGTAGGCGGTCAGCTGAGTGGCCGGCGAGGTGCGGCCATAATTGTTGCCGTTCGCCGTCGAGTTGGTATTCATCTTGACGTCTTCCTGGCGGGTCGATGGCTGGTAGCGTTCGACCTCGCGCATAAAGGCGTCGCTGTCGATGAAGTCACGGGTGAAAGGACCGATCCTGTTTTCGAGATCGCAGACGATCTGCAGTTCAATCGCCGCCTGAAGCGTGATGAAATGCGCGCCGCCGTCCTCGAGCGGAAGCTCGGCCTGGCTGACGCGTTCCCATTCTCCCAACGCCCCGATCCTCCGCATCACTTCGGGACCGTTGCGGCTTGCGCCGAAGCTGATCAGCATGTCGGGCGAGATGCTTTGCACCAGCAGGCTGACCCGGCGATAGATCTGGTTGTCAGTGGTCTGTTCTCGCGTTTGAGGATCGCGGCCGTGATAGTGATAATAGCGGCAACCGAGCCGCGTCAGCTCTGTGACCTCGCGGGCGATTTCATCCTCGGTGACGGCGATGTCAGTACCGTCGCAGATGCGGTCGAGAACGACATCTCCGGTCGGATAATGATTCAGCGGTGTATATTTCGCACCCGTCGAGCAGCATCCAAGAATAAGCGTCTTTGACATTTTCGTCTCACCGTTGGTTGATCGTGACCTTCATCCGTTCCGCAGCTCATTTTCTCAGGCAGGAGACAAAGGCCTGCCGTCTCCGGCGCAGGGATGTGCGCCGGCCATGTGTTCCTTGAATTTCGAAGTTCGGTTACTTCAGGCTTTCCAGGTAGCTCACCACGTCCATGCTTTCTTCGCGCGTCGCGAGCCCTCCGAAAGGCATCCGGTTGCCCGGCACAACGTCCTGCGGATTCGACAGGTATTGCGCCAGCGTGTCTCCTTCCACACGATCCCGCTGCGCTGCATCGCGCGCGAGTAACGGAAATTCTGGATTTGACCGGCCTTGCGGCCGACGATGCCGACAAGGGTTGGACCCTGCTCCGTGCCGGCCCCCGTCGCGCCGTGGCAACTGGCGCATTGCTCGAACAGAACTTTTCCGGCGTCGTTATTCGCAGCCATTGCGGAGCCGGCGGTTGCAAGTACGAGCAGGGCTGCGGCGAAACGAGATCCGATCTTCGACAGCTGTCTCATTGCGTCACCAGCGGAGCAGGATCTTTCAGATACTTCTTCACCAGCGCATCCGCACACCAGTAGGTGGTGGCGGCAGCCGCAGCGGTGGGGTTGTAGCCGGCGTTCTGGGGAAACACCGATGATCCGAGCACGAAGACGTTGTGGGCGTCCCAGCTTTGCAAATAGCGGTTTACGACGCTGTCGGACGGTGTCCGCCCCATGATCGTGCCGCCGGTGTTGTGGCTCGATTGATACGAGACGACGTTGAAGTCACCTTTGCGGGGTTGCGGCGCGACAACCGTCGCGTTCATCGCTCGCCCGATCTCCGCGGCCTTGCCCAGCAGGAAATCCGCCATCGCGCGATCGTTCGGCGTGAAGTTGTAGGTCATCCGCAGCAGCGGCTGGCCGAGCATGTCGCGATAGGTCGGATCGAGGTCGAGTGCGTTGGTCCGGCTCGCATAATTGGTGCCCTCGCACAGCACCGACGCGGTCCGGCGATACCATTGCGCCGTCTCCTGTTTCCACTTGGTGCCCCATGCGGGCGTTCCCGGCGGCGTCGGACGGAATGAGATCGGTCGGCCATTGGTGCTGTTCAGGGAGATGTAGCCGCCACCGAAAAAGCCAAGCTTGGCGTGATCGAAGTTGTCGCCGTTGAAATCGTCGACCACCATGCCGAGGCCGCCGGCTCCCATGAACGGGTTGAGTTCCTCGTCCTTGAAGAACAGCTGCACGGTGGGCTGGATCTGGTAACAGTAGTTCTTGCCGACGACCCCCTTGCCAGAGCGCGGGTCATAGGGCTCGCCAATACCCGACTGCAGCATCAGGCGGGTGTTGCCGAACACCCAGGCGGACAGCACCACGATATCCGCGGGCTGGTCATAGGTTTCGCCGGAGCGCAGATCGACATAGCGGACGCCGGTGGCGCGCTTTCCCTTGGCGTCGTAGAGCACGCGCGTCACATAGGCGTTGGTCACCTTGCTGAAGCCGGCCGTCTGCCGCAGCGCGGGCGCGAGCGTGCTCATCGGCGTCGCCTTGGCGTTCGCCTCGCATCCGAACCTGTCGCAATGGCCGCAATACTGACAGGCGCCAAGCGAGGCGCCCTCGGGATTGGTGTAGGGCGCGCTGGCGTTGGATGCCGGCGCCGGGAATGGGTGGAGACCGATTTCGGTCGCGGCGTGGCGGAAAAGCTCGTTGGCATGAGACGGCGTCAGCGGCCGGTTTGGATATTCGCCGCTCCGCGGTCCTTCGAACGGATTTCCGCCCGGCTGGATCTTGCCGGCAATATTGCCGGCCTTGCCGGACACGCCGCAAAGGGCTTCGAAGCGGGAATAATGCGGCTCGAGGTCCTCATAGGTTACGTCCCAATCCTGAATCGTCATATCGTCAGGAATTCGGGCGGCACCATAACGTTCGGTGAGATGGCTTCGAAGGCGGTGATCGGAAGGCAGGAAGCGGAACGTGTTGCCGTTCCAGTGCGTGCCCATCCCGCCGACGCCGTCGCCGGGAAGGAAAGATCCGAACCGGCGGACCGGCCGCGCTTCGTCATCGAGGCGGTGGCGCAGCGTCACGGTCTCGACTTTGGGGTCCTGCATCAATTCCTGGCGGACGGAGTAACGCAACTCGTCGCGGATTTGCGGCAGCGCGAAGCTCTCGGCAGCATCGCGGTCCGGGCCGCGCTCCAGCGCGATGACCTTGAGGCCGGCGCGGGAGAGTTCGCGGGCCATGATGGCGCCGGTCCAGCCCAGCCCGACGATCACGGCGTCTGTCGATTTCAGAACCTGCACCACGAAAGAGCCTCTCTACTAAGAGCGCGTCAGAGAAAGTCGGCGATCGATCGGGGTTCGGCCTGATAGCGGCGCCCCCGATATTGCTTGATGGCCTTGGAATAGGTGGCCGGCAGGCCGGGATAGCCGATCATCCGCCACGAGGCCTTGTCGCGGTTGCCGCCATAGATCGGATCCGAAAAGAACCCTTCCATCGTCAGTTGCAGCAGTGCGCTGAAGAATGCGCGGGCATCGATGCGCGGAAGCGCGATCTTTCCTGCTTCAAGATTTTGCAGCAGCGTATTGAGGTCTGGCTTCGCAAGTTGCCGGACCGGGACATTGCTGTTCGCCATCGACCAGGTGTCGAGCTCCGCGATACCGAGCTGGATGAACTGCAGCGGTGGCAGCGGCGACTGCGGGCCGAACTGACTCTGTCCGTTGCCCGGCTGGAAAGGACCCTCCTGATACAGCCGCGCACCGGCGCCATAGGCGCCTGCAAGCTGCCGGTCGATGAAGACGACGACACCGCATTCGGATCCGGAAGGCGACAGATCATCGGCCGGAATGAAGGCATCGACCACGGCGGTCAGGAATTCGGCCTCACCTGGGGTGAGGGCGTAGAGCGGATCTGCGGCCGTGTTTTTCGGTGCCTCGGCGCCGTCGTGCTTGATGTTGGTACCGGAATCGACGGCGGCTGCGTCTGCCTGCGCCAGCGCGAAAGCGCCGCCTGAAACCATGAACCCACGACGGTCGAGCATGAAGCCGGCTCCGTGATGACGCATCTGCGATACACGGATTATTGCGGCGCAAAAAGATTTGTCCAATTCCGAAAATGGATTCGGTGATGAGAACTTCGCATCATGCGCGGAAAGCGAGCAACGCCAATCGCGGTCGGCCTGCGCATTGTATAGCGCAGCGTTGAGCGATCCATCGATCATGCTGGGAAGGCGCAGGGAAAGGAATGCCGCCGGCGCGGCAACGCGCGTGGCGTTATTTCTGCAGCGACAGCGCATCCTCGATGTGGAGTGCGGTCGCGGTTTCGCCGGGCAGGGGTCCTGTTGCGAACATCGCTCCGAGGCCGTCCGTCGTCAGCCGCTTCCACAGCTCCTCGGCCTTCTTCGGCAGCCGGCGCGCGGGACGGTAGAGACGAATGTCGAGATCGATCGCGAGCAGGGGATCGCCGGTGCGGACCAGCTTGC
>JAQGKA010000338.1 GCA_028290355.1 Tardiphaga sp.
TCGACTTCGAGAACCTGCACTTCGACTTCCTGCGAGGTCGAAACGATCTTGCCGGGGTGCATGTTCTTCTTGGTCCACGACATTTCCGAGACGTGGATCAGGCCTTCGATGCCCGGCTCCAGTTCGACAAACGCGCCGTAGTCGGTGATGTTGGTGACGCGACCCGTGAAGCGCGCATTGAGCGGGTACTTCGCCTCGATGCCCTGCCACGGATCGTCCAGCAACTGCTTCATGCCGAGCGAAATGCGGTGGGTCTCGTGGTTGATCTTGATGATCTTGACCTTGACGGTCTGGCCGATCGTCAGCACTTCGGTCGGGTGATTGACCCGGCGCCATGCGATGTCGGTGACGTGCAGCAGGCCGTCGATGCCGCCGAGATCCACGAACGCACCGTAATCGGTGATGTTCTTGACGACGCCGTCAATGACCTGGCCCTCTTCGAGGTTCTGAACTAGTTCCTGACGCTGTTCGGCGCGGGTCTCTTCCAGCACGGTGCGGCGCGACACCACGATGTTGCCGCGGCGGCGATCCATCTTGAGAATCTGGAACGGCTGCGAGTTGTTCATCAGCGGGGCGACGTCGCGGATCGGGCGAATGTCGACCTGGGAGCGCGGCAGGAAGGCCACTGCGCCGTCGAGATCGACGGTGAAGCCACCCTTGACCTGATTGAAGATAACGCCGTGAACCTTCTCGTTGTTGTTGAAGGCCTTCTCGAGCTTGCCCCAGCTTTCCTCACGACGCGCCTTGTCGCGCGACAGCACGGCTTCGCCGAGCGCATTTTCGATCCGGTCGAGAAACACTTCGACCTCGTCGCCAACCTTGAGTTCGCTTTCGCGGCCGGGCACGGCGAATTCACGCAGCGCCACGCGGCCTTCGGTCTTCAGGCCGACGTCGATGACGGCCATGTCCTTTTCAATCGCGACAACAATGCCCTTGATGACGGAGCTTTCCTGCAGGTTGCCACCCGCGAAGGACTCGTCGAGCATCGCGGCGAAATCGTCGCGTGAAGGATTATAAGAAGCAGCAGTCGAAGCCATTTGTTCTCCAGGTGCGGGTATCGCCGGCATTCGGGTTAAGGGGCGTATCGCGCGTGAAGTGTTAGGGGTCCGCAACCTCTAACGACCGCCTTGCAGGAAATTGCAAGAACGGGCCGGCAGCATGCCTGCACGATCGATACGTTGATTGTGTCCGAACCCTGAATCGAGCCGATCGATCTCAAGACCAGGAGCGGGCTTTCCTCCAATGACGGCAGCGGTTTCGTTTGAAAATTCTCAAACCCGCTGCCGGCCCGCTCGGACGGCCTCGACAATGTCGATGGCGGCCCGGACGCTATGGATATAGCGCCAAGGGCGCTCCGTAGCAAGGCCGGATAGGGCTGACAGAGCCCCAATGGCCCGGTGGTTTAGCCCGCCGTCAACGGGCTATTGACCTTGTTTCGCGAAACGGCCGCTTCGGTTCGGCGCAGGGAACCCGGCTTTAAGCGGCCCCCGGTAAACATCTCGATATTGTAAAACAGGAGAATGAAATGAAGAATATTTCTGTTTTGGCGGCTTTCGCCACTTTCTCAATTTGCGCCATGATCAGCAGCGTGGCGGTTTCCGCGGCCTTTGAGTCCGACGCTTCCGTGGCATCCAGCGTGTCATCCGTGGTCATTCCGGTGACGCAGGAACTGCCGTTCGATCGTTACTGGTCGAAGAGCTGAACCCTCACGACGATCCGCGCGACGCGCGGACCGCCTCGACGATAGCAATCGCGGCCCGGACACCGCCTTCGATATCCAGATTGGAATTATCCAGCAGAAAAGCATCTGCGGCTGGCTTCAAGGGCGCGATCGCCCGGTTCTGGTCGCGCTCGTCGCGGCGCAGGATGTCTTCCAGCACGGCTGCCTCGTCGGCCTCCTCGCCCCGCGCCTTGGCTTCCAGGGTACGGCGCCGGGCGCGAACTCTGGCGTCGGCGACGACGAAAATCTTCACATCTGCGTTGGGGCAGATCACGGTTCCGATGTCGCGGCCGTCCAGCACGGCGCCCGGCGGATCCTCGGCGAACCGCCGCTGAAAGCTCAGCAGCACCTGCCGTACCTGCGGAATCGCCGACACCACCGAGGCGGCCGCGCCGACCGCCTGGGTCTTCAGGGCCGGATTGCCGAATTTTTCGGGATCGAGCTCTAAGGCGGCCGACACCGCCAGCATCTCGTCATTGAGATCCGCACCAGCATCCATCAGCGATTTGGCGACCGCGCGGTAGATCACACCGGTATCGAGGTGGCGATAACCGTAATGGCGCGCGAGTCGCTTGCCCAGCGTGCCTTTTCCGGATGCGGCCGGTCCGTCGATGGCGATGATCATACTGTTACGGCTGCTCGTCTTAGGTGATGGACCGAGCGGATCGTCGCCCTGATCGGCGTGGACTTAGCACCCGGAATCTCAAATATCCACGCCAGATCGGGATCAGGAAAAATCCGCACCGAGCCGCCGCATCATCGGGATGAAATCCGGGAAGCTGGTGGCGATGAAGGCGGTGTCATCGACCGTGACCGGCTGGTCGGACGCCAGCCCCATCACCAGCGCCGACATCGCGATGCGATGGTCCATGTGAGTCGCAACCAGGCCGCCGCCGGGCACGTGGCCCTTGCCCTCGACGATCATGTCGTCGCCGGAAATCTCGACCTTGACGCCATTGACGCGCAGCATCGCCGCGGTGGCCTCCAGCCGGTCGGATTCCTTGACCCGCAATTCCTGCAGGCCGCGCATGATGGTGGTGCCTTCGGCGAAGGCCGCCGCCACCGCCAGCACCAGATATTCGTCGATCATCGACGGCGCCCGTTCCGGCGGTACCTCGACGCCGCGGAGATTCGAGGCGCGGATGCGGAACTGGGCCATTGGCTCGCCGGCATCGCCACGGACCTCGCTCTCCTCGATCGAGGCGCCCATCTCGCGCAATGTCGTGAAAAGCCCGGTACGCAGCGGGTTGGTCATGACGTCGGTCAGTACGATGTCGGATTGCGCAACGATTAGCGCTGCGACGATCGGGAACGCCGCCGAGGACGGATCGGCCGGCACGACAACATCCGCGCCCTGCAACTCCGGCTGGCCGGTCAGCGTAATCTTGCGGCCGTGGCTCCCCTCGTTCTCGGAGACGATCTGCGCGCCAAAATGGCGCAGCATCAGCTCGGTGTGGTCGCGGCTGGCCTCGGTCTCGATCACAGTGGTCACACCGGGCGCTGAGAGCCCCGCCAGCAGCACGGCCGACTTGATCTGGGCGGACGCCACCGGCGTGCGGTAAACGATTGGCAGCGGGTCGCGCGCGCCTTGGAGCGTCAACGGCAAACGGCCGCCGTCGCGGCTTTCGGTGACTCGCGCGCCCATCAACTCCAGGGGATCGACGATTCGCCGCATCGGCCGGCCGCGCAGCGAGGCGTCGCCATCGAAGATTGCCGAGATCGGGCAGCCGGCGACGGCGCCCATCACCAACCGGCAGCCAGTACCGGAATTGCCGAAATCCAGCGCATTTTTCGGCGCAGCAAAGCCGGCAACGCCAACACCGCGCACGACCCACGCGAAATCGCCGGTGCGATCAACCTGTGCACCCAAGGCCTGCATCGCCTTGGCGGTATTCAGAACGTCTTCGCCCTCCAGCAGGCCGGTGATCCGGGTTTCGCCGACCGCGAGCGCACCCAAAATCAGGGCACGGTGCGAGATCGACTTGTCGCCGGGCACGCGAACGCGGCCGCTCAGGGCTGCGCTCTTGCGCGCTTCCAGAGGCGTTGGCGGGGCTGCAGGGCTGGCTGAATGAGTCAAGATTGTGTTCCTTTGCGCCGCAGGCTCGTAGCATATGGGCCACGCTGCGTCACGCCGCAGTCGCTCTCACGCAGAGCGCTATTGACAGCAGCGCGGCAACTAGCCAAGTGAAGCACCGTTTTTCAAAAAAATTCCCAGGACTCCTCACGTGGCCAAATCCGATCTCGGAACCAAACGCATTTGCCCCACGACGGGCAAAAAGTTCTACGACCTCAATAAAACCCCGGTGATTTCGCCGTATACCGGCGAGGTGGTGCCGATTGCACCGATTCCACCGCCGCGTACCCGTGCCGACGCCGCATCGCGCGCTGCCGCCGCTTCTGCTGCTGCATCCGCCGCCGAGGCTCCGGAAGTTGCCGAGGCCGAGGAATTGGTGTCCCTCGAGGAGGCCGATGCCGAGGAAAACACCGGCAAGAAGGCCGCAGTGCTGGAATCCGAGGACGATATCGAGGTCGATGACACCATCGATGACGATGAAGACGACGATTCGACCTTCATTGCCGACGAAGAAGAGGGCGATGAGGACGTCACCGACATCATTGGTGACGTGTCCGGTGACGAAGAGACTTGAGATCAATCCTGATCTGTGATCAGGGTTTGCCGCGCGCACTTCGGTGCGTCGCAGGTTAGGGGCCATAGCTCAGCTGGGAGAGCGCTTGCATGGCATGCAAGAGGTCGGCGGTTCGATCCCGCCTGGCTCCACCATCCTTCGCTTGCGGC
>JAQGKA010000360.1 GCA_028290355.1 Tardiphaga sp.
CAGGCGCAGCAATCCGGAGGCAAGCGTTTCAACGGCGCGACCGCCGGTGCCATGGTTCGTGCTCGGCTTCGTGGCGTTGGTCGGGGTCAACAGCGTGGTTCACATTCCCGCCGGTGCGAAAGTCTGGATCGTCGCGCTGACCACATTCCTGCTGTCGGTGGCGCTGGCGGCGATGGGGCTGGAGACCGATATCCGCAAACTGACTGCGAAGGGCTTTCGGCCGGCCTTGCTGGGCGCGCTGGCTTTCCTGTTCATCGCGGGTTTCAGTCTGACGCTGATCAAACTGATGGGGTAGACCTGAATGACTCTCGAACAGCTTCGCATCTTCATCGCAGTCGCCGAAAAGCAGCATGTCACGCAGGCCGCGGCGGAGCTGAATCTGACGCAATCCGCGACGAGCGCCGCCATCGCGGCGCTCGAGGCGCGCTATGGCATCAAGCTGTTCGACCGGATCGGCCGCGGCATCGTGCTGACCCGGATCGGTCAGGATTTTCTGGTGGAAGCCCGTGGCGTCGTGGCTCGCGCCAAGGCGGCGGCGCAGGTGCTCAACGATCTCGCCGGACTGAAGCGCGGCGCCCTGACGATCGCGGCGAGTCAGACGGTGGCGAACTACTGGCTGCCGTCGCGTATTCAAACGTTTCGCAAGGCGCATCCCGGCATCGATCTCCATGTCACCATCGCCAACACCGAACAGGTCGCGCAGTCGGTTCGCGAGGGCAGCGCCGATCTCGGCTTCGTCGAAGGCGATATCGACGATGCCCTGCTGACGATCCGCAAGCTCGATGGCGACACGCTGGTGATCGTGGTCGCCAGCCATCATCCATGGGCGGCGCGCACGCGCATTGCGGCAAAGGATTTGACTTCGACGGCGTGGATATTGCGCGAGAAGGGCTCGGGGACGCGGTCGATGTTCGAGGCTGCGCTCAGAAAAACCGGCGTGAAGTTTTCCGATCTTCACATCGCGTTGGAATTGCCGTCCAACGAGGCGGTGCGAGCCGCTGTGGAAGCCGGCGACTGCGCGACGGCGATTTCGGATCTGGTCGTGGCGCAATCGCTCGCAGGGAAGTCGCTGCACAAGGTCAGGTTCGATCTGCCGCGGCGCTCGTTTTTCGTGCTGCGGCACAAGGAGCGGTATGCCAGTCAGGCAGAGAAGGCACTGCTGTCATCGTTCCGGATCTGAGGGAAGACGTCCACGACACCGCGTCCCTTCGCACCGCAACTCGGTCAGATTTTTTTGTTGCCTAAGCAACTAATCTGTGAGAGCCTTTCAAAAGAGGGCGCATCGGAGAGCAGTCAACTGCCGCGCCCCGCAGGGAGAAGACGATGGTGGACCGCCAAAGCGGGACAGGGCTTTGCGATGCGCGCGCGGCTGTTTCGCGGCCGGCACGTCATCCTGAAATCAGGTCAATCCGTCTGATCGGTGACCGCGCCGAGATTGCTGTGAATCCGCCGCAGCAGGTCGATCAGCACTTCGCGCTCATCCTTTTCCAGACAGGCCAGCAGCCGGCGCTCGCGTTCCAGCGCGGCGACGAGGACGGCGTTATGGGTGACGCGGCCCTTGGCCGTCAGCGAGATCGAATGGCTGCGGCCGTCGTTGGGATCGGTGTTGATCGCGACGAGACCGCGGTCTTGCAGCAGCGTCAGCGTCCGGCTCACCGGGCCCTTGTCGAAGCCGATGACGTGGCAGATCCGCGACGCGGGAATGCCGGGCTCGATCGCCAGCAGCGACATGATCCGCCATTCGGTGACGTTCACGCCGAACTGCTTTTGATAGAAGGCCGTGGCGTTACGCGACAGCTTGTTGGCGATGAAGGTGACGAAGGCCGGAACGTAACGTTCGAGGTCGAGCGTCGGGCCGGCCTTCGCGCTTTTGGCTTTTGCAGTGGTGCCGTTCTTGCTCATGCGTTGCCCAGTCCCAGCCTGCGATGATCGAATGATTCAATACCAGGCCAAGAAATAGAAACACCGCGCGCGACTTTACAACAATAAACTTTTGGGAGGCCCGGATGACGACGACAGGTACCGTGCACAGCGCCACTGAAGCCGCCGGCGCGCAAGGGGTGAACGGCGGCGCACACCTCCGCATCCCCGGCCTCGACGTCGATCCGTTCGCGATCTCGTTTTTCGAGGATCCGCATCCAACCCATGAAGTGCTGCGCGAGGCAGGGCCGGTGGTGCATCTCGACAAATGGAATGTCTATGCGGTGGCGCGCTATGCCGAAGTCCATGCGGTGCTCAACGATCCCCAGACGTTCTGTTCCAGCCGCGGCGTGGGCTTGAGCGATTTCGCCAAGGAAAAGCCGTGGCGGCCGCCGAGCCTCATCCTCGAGGCCGATCCGCCGGCGCATACGCGAACCCGCGCGGTGCTTAACAAGGTGCTGTCGCCCGCCGTGATGAAGCAGATCCGGGATCGCTTCGCCGCCGCCGCGGAGGCCAAGGTCGATGAACTGCTGGCCAAGGGCAGTTTCGACGCGGTGACGGATCTCGCCGAAGCCTATCCGCTGTCGGTGTTTCCCGACGCAGTCGGGCTGAAGCAGGAGGGCCGCGAGCACCTGCTGCCCTATGCCGGCCTTGTCTTCAATGCGTTCGGGCCGCCGAACGAATTGCGCCAGAATGCGATCGAGCGTTCGGCGCCGCATCAGGCCTATGTGCAGGAGCAGTGCCAGCGCGACAATCTCGCGCCCGGCGGCTTCGGCGCCTGCATCCATGCCCGCGTCGATTCCGGCGATATCACCGCAGCGGAAGCGCCGATGCTGGTGCGCTCCTTGTTGAGCGCGGGGATCGACACCACCGTCAACGGCCTCGGTGCCGCGATCTATTGCCTCGCGCGCTATCCCGAGGAATTTGCGCGGCTGCGCAGCGATCCCTCGCTGGCGCGCAATGCGTTCGAGGAGGCGGTGCGCTACGAGAGCCCGGTGCAGACGTTCTTTCGGACCACCACGAAAGATGTCGAGATCAGCGGCTATCATGTCGGCGAGGGCGAGAAAATTCTGATGTTCCTCGGCGCCGCCAACCGCGATCCGCGGCGCTGGGTTGACCCCGAGCGCTACGACATCACCCGCAAGACATCGGGCCATGTCGGTTTCGGCTCCGGCATCCATATGTGCGTTGGGCAACTCGTGGCGCGGCTGGAGGGCGAGGTGATGCTGGCGGCGCTGTCGCGCAAGGTCGCATCGATCCAGATTACCGGCGAGGTCAAGCGCCGCTTCAACAACACGCTGCGCGGGCTCGACAGCCTGCCGATTACCCTTACACCAGCCTGAGCGAGCAGCCATGCCAAGCATTACCTTTATCCACCCCGACAGCCGCGCCGAGAGCGTCGATGCCAAGGACGGCGACAGCGCGATGTATACGGCGCTGCTGCATGGCATCGACGGCATCGTCGGCGAATGCGGCGGCGGCGCGGTGTGCGCCACCTGCCACGTCTATGTGGACGGGGACTGGATGGGCAAGCTCAGTCCCGTCGGCGACGACGAGGACGAGTTGCTGGAAGGCGTTGCCGCCGAGCGGCTGCCGAACAGCCGGCTGTCCTGCCAGATCAAGATCACGCCCGAGCTCGACGGTCTCGTGCTGCGGTTGCCGGAACGACAAGTGTAGTTGGCCAACGCGCCCGGCAACGTCCGGGGCCGCGCAATCAAACCAGAGGGGGAATACGATGAAGGGTCTCAAGACATATCTCGCGGCCGCGGCGTCCTGCGTGCTGGTGGGTGCGGCGCAGGCGGAAATTTCCGACGACGTGGTCCGCATCGGCGTGCTCAACGACATCTCCGGCGTGTTCCAGGACACCAACGGCATGGGCTCGGTGGAAGCCGCGCGGATGGCGGCGGAGGATTTCAACGGCGGCGGCAAGAACATCAAGGTCGAAATCGTCTATGCCGACCACCAGAATAAGGCCGATGTCGGTTCTGCGATTGCGCGAAAATGGCTCGACGTCGACAAGGTCGATGCCATCGTCGATGTGCCGAACTCGTCGGTCGGCCTCTCTGTCAACAACATCGCACGCAATACGAAAATGACATTTCTGGCGTCGTCCACCGCCAGCTCCGATCTGACCGGCAAGGATTGTTCGCCGAACACCATCCAGTGGGTCAACGATGCCTGGGCTACCGGCAACACCACTGCGGCGGCGATGATGCAGCGTGGCGGCAATGACTGGTACTTCATCACGGTGAATTATGCGCTGGGGCAGGGCATCGAGGCTGAGGCCACCAGCTACATCACCAAGAACGGCGGCAAGGTACTGGGCTCTTCAAAACATCCGCTCGGCACTTCGGATTTCGCGTCGCTGCTGCTGCAGGCGCAGAACTCCAAGGCAAAGGTGATCGGCCTCGCCAATGCCGGCGCCGATACCATCAATGCGGTGAAGCAGGCCGGTGAGTTCGGCATGCAGGAAGGCGGGCAGACGCTGGTGGCGTTCCTGATCTTCATCAACGACGTGCACGGCATGGGGCTGAAGACCGCGCAGGGGCTGTTGCTGACGGAATCCTTCTACTGGGACATGGACGACGACACCCGCGCCTTCGCCAAGCGCTTCGCGGCGCGTCCCGGGATGAACGGCAAGATGCCGAGCGGCAACCAGGCTGGCGTCTATGCTTCGACGCTGGCGTACCTCAATGCCGTCGCCGCCAAAGGCAGCGATGATGCCAAGGATGCCGTGCCGCAGATGAAGACCTTCAAGGGCAAGGACAAACTGTTCGGCGACGTCACCATCCGCGCCGATGGCCGGGTGATCCATCCGGTCTATCTTTTCGAGATCAAGAAGCCCGCGGAATCGAAATATCCGTATGACTATTACAAGTTGCTCGCGACGATCCCCGCCGACAAGGCGTTCCGGCCGATCGCCGATGGCGGCTGCCCGTTGATCAAGTGACGGCCAACTTGTTCGATGTCGCTGGCGATCACCGGGAATTATTTGCGGCAACCGGGGTTCTGATGACTGGGGGCCACACCTGCGACAGGAGTGTGCCATGCTCAGGAAAATCTTGATCGGACTTGCCACGGTTGCGGCCATCGGCATGACGTCCGTGCCGATGGATGCTTCCGCGCGCGGCGGCGGCGGCGGCGGCGGCGGCGGACATGGCGGTGGTGGTGGGGGCGGGTTCCACGGCGGCGGTGGTTTCCACGGTGGTGGCGGCTTTCACGGAGGTGGCTTCCACGGCGGTGGTATGGCCATGGGCGGCCTGCGCGGCGGCGGGTTCGGTGCAACTCGTTTCGCTGCCATGCCCGGTGGAGCACGCTTCGCCGGAATGTCCAATCGAGGCTTCAACCACTTCGGTCACCACAATCGCCACTTCCGGAATTTCGCCCCGTTTGCGATCGGGTTCGGTTCGTCCTACGCCTACGCGGGCTATCCGTATTACGACAATTGCTATGACGTTATACGGGTGCGGACTTATCACGGTTGGCGATGGCGGCGCGTGTATGTCTGCGGCTGACGCCGGGAGACCGCGGGGTGTTCAATTCGCGGCGTTGTCCGTCACCAGATAGTGCCCGGACTTGCCGCCCTTTTTCTCGACGAGGTGGATGCCTTCGATGCGGACGCCACGCTCGACGGCCTTGATCATGTCGTAGATCGTCAGACACGCGATCGACACCGCGGTGAGCGCTTCCATCTCGACGCCGGTCGGGCCACTGACCTTGACGGAGGCGCGGACGCGGCAGCCCGGCAGTTTCTTGTCGGGCGCGATGTCGAGCGTGACCTTGGACAGCGCGAGGGCATGGCACAGCGGAATCAGATCCGAGGTGCGCTTCGCCGCCATGATGCCGGCGATGCGGGCGGTGCCAAGCACGTCGCCCTTCTTGGCGTTGCCGGAGACGATCAACTCCAGCGTCGCCTTGCTCATGATCACCAGGCCCTCGGCCACGGCGATGCGCTCGGTCGCGGGCTTTTGCGAGACATCCACCATCCGTGCCTCGCCCGCGGAATCGATGTGGGTGAGGGCGGGGGCTTCTTTCGAAGTGCTTTTGGATTTCTTGCCGGCCATATTTTACAATCCTGTTGAAGTCTGTCCGCGCCTTGCGAGCTCGGCACCTTTCTTCCCCTCTCCCCTTGTGGGAGAGGGTGGCCGCGCGAAGCGCGGACGGGTGAGGGGTAGCCAAGCACGCAAAGCCCCCTCATCCGACGCGGACTTCGTCCGCGCCACCTTCTCCCACAGGGGGAGAAGGGAAGGAAGCAAGAGACCTTACGCCGCGCGCGTCAGCAGCGCCTTGGTCGCCGCGGTCACGTCCGCCTGGCGCATCAGGCTTTCGCCGACCAGGAAGGTCGAGATGCCGACGCGCTCGAGGCGGGCGAGATCGGCGGCGGCGAAGATGCCGCTTTCGCCGACCATCAGGCGGTCCTTCGGGATCATCGGCGCCAGCGTCTCGCTGGTGGCGAGCGTGGTCTCGAACGTTCGAAGGTTGCGGTTGTTGATGCCGATCATCGGCGAGCGCAGGTTTAGCGCACGCTCCAGCTCGGCGGCGTCGTGGACTTCGAGCAGCACGTCCATGCCATAAGCGATGGCGGCGTCTTCGATGTCGCGGGCGGCGGCGTCATCGAGCGCGGCCATGATGATCAGGATGCAGTCGGCGCCATGGGCGCGGGCTTCCACCACCTGATAGGTGTCGAACATGAAATCCTTGCGCAGCACCGGCAGCTTCACCGCGGCGCGCGCGGCCACCATGAAATCGAGATGGCCCTGGAACGACGGCGTGTCGGT
>JAQGKA010000366.1 GCA_028290355.1 Tardiphaga sp.
GCGAAGATCGCCGCGGCGGTCATCAGCGCGAACACAAACCACAGCGTCATCGACAGGTTCCGGTACCGGCGGCCGCGAAACATGGCCGCTCCAGCCGGGTTACACCATTTCTAAACCCGCCGCGCAATTGACAAGTACGGCACTACGCGAGGCGGGAAAGTTGATATGAATCAATGCGAAGCCTCACCCCGCCTTCTTCGGCTTGCGCTCCACCACGGCCATGGCGCTTTCCGCGGCGCGGTCCATCAAAGCGGCGTATTCCTGGCCGAACAACTGCTGACAGAACCGGATTGCGGCCCTGGCCTGCATCTGCCGGTAGGCGCGGACGCGGGCATCGCCGGCGCGCAGCGACTGCACCAGCGCCTCGGTGGATTTCTCGACATATTGCTGCAGGTCGGAATAGGTCCGCAGCGTCACCTCGTTGATCGCCAACTCGCTGGCATAGGTCCGGCACACCGCGACGAAGTCGATCAGCGCCGCGGTCTCTTCGACATCGGCGGGATCGATATGAGCGGTCGGGGAACTTTCGTTGTCGGCGCGCTGGCGCTGCAGCCGGCGCACCCGGCCCGGCACGCTTTCGATTTCCGACTGCAGCGTGCTCGAGATTTCGACCCGGATCGCCGCCATCTGCCGGCCCCAGGCGGAATCGTTGCGCATGTCGAGTTCGGTGCGAAGACCGCGGACGCCATCATGGGCGACCTTGAGATGCTCGGGGACACTGTCGAACTTGCCGCGCTTGATGTCGGTGCGCAGATGCGCCGCGACCCGCGTCAGATCGGCGAGCGCCATGGTGACGGCAATGCCATAGGAGGTGGCGGCGACGCGGATTTCGTCGTCGGAGGCGGCGATCTTGACGGCGAGACGGATGATCTGCCACGGCGCGGCCAGCCGCTGCATCACCAGCGACAGCGCGAACGGCAGCACCTGCGGCGTCACCAGCGACGGCACATTCAGCGAGCTGTTGACCGAGGCAATCTGCGACTCGCCAAACGTCCGCAACACGCTCGGCAGCTTGCCCGCAAAAGCGTCCAGCGGCTCGCGCACTTTCAGCACCGCACCGATCGCCGGCAGATCCTCGACGGCATGCGGCGGACCGATGCGGGCGGTTCCCCGACCGCCCGGCCCCGGCGTGGTGACCTTGGTGATCAGTTCGGCCGCGGCCTGCTGGAATTTCCGGACCGCCCGTTCGACCTCGGCGGCGCCGGGCTCGGCCGCCACGGCGGTCTCGAAGTCGCGGACGGCGTCGGGAGCGTCGCGTTCCAGCCATTGCCAGATCGGCAGCAGCGAGGCGCGCCGGATCTGCCCGGGCCTGACCGGGCCGACGCCTTCGACCAGAAACGGTTCGATCGACTTGAAAATCAGCCGTGTGGGATCCTCGACCCGCGGCCGCACGGCGTCTTCGGAGCCGCGCACCACACCGCGCAATAGCTCGAGCACGAAATTCGCGACCTTGACGTCCTCGCCGCGCTCGATGGCGCGCTCATACTCGCGCATCAGCAGCGCCTGCGACTTCGGCGGCAGCTGCGCGAGATATTCCCTGAGGCGATCGATCGATGTCTTGCTCATGCACCCAAAAGTCCGCGCTTTCGGCAGGTCCGGAACCGAAAGCGGCCACCGGGTTTCTTAGCAGCCGGCGCGTTAAGAAGGCGTTGAGGACGACGCTAGCCGGCGGCCGCCCAGGCCCCTTCGGGGCTGCGGCAAGCAGTACCGCGGGCGGTCTTGAGATCGCCATTGACCGTGATGGTGTGGGAGAAGCCGCGGCATTGCGCGCCTTTCTGCTCATAGGCGGGACCGGCGACGATGTTGCCGTAACGGCCGGAGGCCGGATTGCGCCACGGCACCGGGGCGCCCGGCGCGCCGCGGTCCAGTGCGACGATCTGCGCTTCATAGGCCAGCCGGCGATCCTCGTCGTTGAGGGAAGCGCCGAGCTTGGCGCCGATCAGCCCGCCGAATGCGGCATTGGTGACGGCTGCGGCCGCGCTCTCGCTGGATAGGCCAATGGCCGACTTGGTGCTGCTGTAGGCGCGCGTCAACGTGCCGGCGCCAAGGCCGCCGTCCGATCCGGTGACATCGCAGCCGCCCAGCGCCAGCGTCGCAGCGAGAAGCAGAACAACATTGGATTTCAACATCGATGGTCCCGCACGCCTCCGGCGGCCGGCACGGCCGCGAGGGGTCAAGCGCTCAGAAACGAGATAATTCGGGCGGGAACGGGGCGGGACTGAACGACTGATCATACCCCCGGCAACACCAGCTCCGCCCGCAGCCCCCCGATCGGCGCGGTGCCCAGGGTCAGGCTGCCGCCATATAGCGCCGCCAGATCCACCACGATCGACAGCCCCAGCCCCGAGCCCGGCTTGGTCTCGTCCAGCCGCTGGCCGCGGCGCGAGACCTGGGCGCGCTCGTCCGCCGAGAGCCCGCGGCCGTCGTCATCGACGATGATGCGCAGTTTCGGCGCGGGGTCGGCGGCGCCCTGGCGCTCCACCAGCACCTCGATGAAGACGCGGGAGTCCGCCCACTTGCAGGCGTTGTCGACGAGGTTGCCGGCCATCTCCTCGAGGTCCTGGCGCTCGCCGCGAAACTTGGCCGCGGCGTCGGCCTCGACATCGATGGCAATGCCGCGGTCGCGGTGGATCTTTTCCATGGTCCGGCGCAGCGCCGCGATCGCCGGAGCCACGTCGGTGACGGTACCGATGATGGTTAGCCGTGCCGCGATCCGGGCGCGCTCCAGATGGTGCGCCACCTGGTCGCGCATCACGTCGGCCTGCTCCAGCACCTTGGCGGCGAACGGATCGGCGCTACGGCCGGCGGCTTCGTTGACGATCACCGAGAGCGGCGTCTTGATGGCGTGGGCGAGATTGCCGACATGGGTGCGGGCGCGCTCGACAATGGCGCGGTTGGCATCGATCAGCGCATTGGTCTCGCGCGCCAGCGGTGCGATCTCCACCGGGAATTCACCCTCCAGCCGTTCGGCGCGGCCGGAGCGGATGTCGGCGATGGAATCGGAAATCCGCTTCAGCGGTGCGAGGCCGAAGCGGACCTGGAAGATCGTGGTCAGCACCAGCACGATCGAGAGCGCGGCAAAGGTGCCGCCGAGGTAGTAATCGAACGTGCGGGTTTCCTCGAAAATCTCGGTGGCGTCGCCGGCGACGCTGACGCGAAACTTGCCGTCGGCGCCGAGATCGACGGGGCGCTCCACCATGCGCAGGCGTTGGTCTTCGGGGCCGTCGACATAGCCCTGGCGGATGCCGGACAGCGTTAACTCGACGCCCTGGTCTTCCAGCCTCGGCAGCTTCTTGTCCCACAGCGACCGCGACGCGCGGACCTCGGTCTTGTCGGAATCGACCGGCGCGATTTCCCAGTACCAGCCCGACAGCGGCAGCTCGAACAGCGGCTCGCCGAGCGACGGCGCATCATGGTCGTTGGGGTCGGGCGGCGTCGCCGCTTCGGCAACCAGGGTGCGCAGATAGAGATTGAGCCTTCGGTCGAAGGCACGCTCGGTGGCGCTGCGATAGACCGACGACAGGATGATGCCGGTGATCAGCAGGATCACCACCACCCACGCGGTCGCCGACAGGAACAGCCGTGTCGCGAGCGAGCTGGCGCGCATCACAGCATGACCCCGAAAAAGCCTGTCCCCGACGTGATCGGGGATGGATACCGGTTCTCGGATGAGATCATGCTCAATGAGATCAGGCGGGAGGCTGTGGCGGCGTCAGCAGATAGCCGAGGCCGCGGACGGTCTGGATGATATCGACGTCCAGCTTCTTGCGGATGCGGCCGACGAACACCTCGATGGTATTGCTGTCGCGGTCGAAATCCTGATCGTAGAGATGTTCGACCAGTTCGGTACGCGAGATCACCCGGCCGGTATGATGCATCAGATAGGCCAGCAGACGGTATTCGTGCGAGGTCATCTTGATCGGATTGCCGGAGACGCTGACGCGGCCGGTGCGGGTATCCAGCGATACCGGCCCGCAGGTCAGCTCGGACTGGGCATGGCCGGCAGTGCGGCGCAGCAGCGCACGGATCCGCGCCAGCACTTCCTCAAGGTGAAACGGCTTGGCGACATAATCGTCGGCGCCGGCATCGAAGCCCTGCACCTTGTCGCTCCAGCGATCCCGAGCGGTGAGGATCAGCACGGGCATGGCGCGGCCATTGCGGCGCCATGCTTCCAGTACCGAGATGCCGTCCATCTTCGGCAGGCCGATGTCGAGCACCACGGCGTCATAGGGCTCGGAGTCGCCGAGGAAGTGGCCCTCCTCGCCGTCGAAGGCACGGTCGACCACGTAGCCGGCATCGACCAGCGCCGTTGTCAGCTGGCGGTTGAGATCGGGATCATCTTCGACGACAAGCAGGCGCACGACATTTCTCCGCGTTCGAACGCCAACGAGATGATCCCCGCGCACGTGAACGCCTCATGAACGACGGCGGCGGCCGACGTTACTTTTTCTTCACTACCGCCTCGACCAGCGTCCCGATCATGCCGGGCGCGTCCTGCCCGGTGGCGGCGCTGACCTTTTCGCGGGTACGACCGCTGACATAGACGCCTAGCACGCCGAACCGGAAGCCCCAATAGGTCACCAGCAGCGCGGTGGCATTGACCAGCGCGTTGTTGGTCTGGATGTCGCCGGTCCAGAATTCGTGCATCAGCACAAACCACAAGGCACCGCATTCGATCATCAGTTCGAACGCATAGGCCGGCCGCCACCACTTCTGCAAGTGCAAGGGATCGTCGCTGGCGATTTCGGCGCGGATGATGTCGACGATCTCGGCATTGAAAGAGATCCGCTTGCTGCGCAGCCCGGCCACCGTGACGAAGCCTGAGCTATTGTTGATCTTGACCAAGAGATCCTTGACCGCAGATTGACCAGCCGGTGCCCGTCGGGGGCTAGCGGCGCATCGTCGAGCGCCTGCAGCAGCGCGCCGGTGATGACATGAGCTTGTTTGTGGCCGCCCTGCCGTGACCACGCATACAGTGTGAGCTGATGCCCCTGCGTCGGCCCGTCATCGGCGGAGGCATCGGTGACGCGAGCATCGCCCAGCGTCACGTCAGGAAACTCCACGCCGCGCGGCGGCGCATCGTAGACGTGATGGCCGCCGAGCGCCGCGGCCAGCGCGGCATCGGACATCAGCGCATCGTGAATCGCGGCGCGCAAGGCGACGGTGGCAGCAGGCATGGTATTTGTCCTTCAATCAAACGGAACCGTCGTCCTGAGGTGCGAGCCACTTGGCGAGCCTCGAAGGATGCGTGTTCAGCGCCTGCGGCCCATCCTTCGAGACGCGCGCAAGTGCGCGCTCCAGCCTGAACGCAATTGCGTTCAGGCGAGGATGACGGCGGGTGCGCGGTGGGACAGCCGTCACTCTACCCTCAACTCCGCATCGATCTCGGCGAAGCGGCGGTCGTCGATGTCGCGCAGCGACACGATGCGATAGACCCTTGCGCCATCGACGAGGCGATGCTGCAGCGTCAGTACCGCGGCCCACACCGTGGCCTGCGTGCTGTAGCTGCGCAGCACGCCGCCCTGCCCGTCATCTTCCTCGATCGGCACCTGGATCGTGAGCCGCGTCTTCAATCGCCCGGGATCGATCATAGCGACGGCACCCGATACGGCGCGATCAGCGCCTGGACGCCGGCCGGCAGCATCGCCACGCCGGCGCCGGTCGCGGCGACGCCGCGGTTCTCGTACCAGTGCGCTACCAGCAGGCGGATGACGTGGAGCAGCGCGTCGGGCACGTCGGTGGCAAGTGGACCGAAGCCGAGTTCGACATCGAGCTCGATACCCGCGACGCTGCGGCCGGGCACCGGCAGCGCCCAGCACGGCGACGCGATGACGTTGGCGGATGCATCGACCACAAAACTCTCCACATCGAGGGCGCTGGCGTGGCCGGCGGCATCGAACACCCGCGCCGCGATGACAGCGCGCAGGGGCCCGATCCGCGGAATGAGCCGCCCCTCCGCCGGCCACGCATCGCGCACCAGCCGCCAGGTCTGGGTCAGCAGCATCAGGCGGATCAGCGCTTCGACATGGCCGCGCGCCGCCGCGATCAGCGCATCATCGTCGTCATGTTCGACGCGCAGAAAAAGTTGGTCTCGGCCAGCGACCACGGCTCGGCCGCAGGCGTCAGCAGACAGATCGCAGCCATGTTGTGTCCTCGATGGGGATGTGTTGACAGATCGCGCGGGCTGGCTCACATCCGCGGATGATGCATCCCCGCTTTCAAACTGCTGTTCGGTCTCTCGTCGCCGCGCTGGCGTTCGCCGCGCTTCCCGCTTCCGCCATGGTCGGCGGCGCGCCGCCAAGCGACGGCGGCAGCGGTGCTTCGGTGATCACCATCATCGGCTCGCGCGGCACGTTCTGTTCGGGTGCGCTGATCGCGCCGGACCTGGTGCTGTCGGCGGCGCATTGCATCGCCGATGGCACCGACTACAAGATCGTGCTGTACGATGCGCAACGGCAGCCGCAGCTGCGCGATGTCCGCCGCGCCGCGACGCATCCGCAATTCAGTGCGCAAGGCATCAACGCGCATCGCGCCAGCGCCGATGTGGCGCTGCTGCAGCTCAGCCAACCGCTGTCGAAACCGGTGGCGGCGCTGGGCCTTCCGCTGGAGCCGATCGCCGCCGGCCAGACTTTCAGCGTCGCCGGCATCGGCGTGACCAAACGCGGCGACGGCAAGAGCGGCGGCACCGTGCGCGCCGCGCAGCTGGTCTCCACCAGCCAGCCCGGCCGGCTGCAGATCAGGCTTGTCGATCCCGCGACGAACAACACGCGCGACGGCCTCGGCGCCTGCACCGGCGATTCCGGCGCGCCGGTGTTTCAGGAGCAGGCCGGCCGCGCCGTCATTATCGGCGTGGTGTCATGGTCCACGGGAGCCAACAACACCGCCGGCTGCGGCGGCCTCACCGGCGTCACGCCGCTGACGCTGTATCGGGCGTGGATTTTGCAGACGGCGAAGGGTTGGGGCGCGGGGATATGAAGTGCGCCATTGGAGAAGTGGCCAGCCGCGGAATAATCTTCGACCAGCGAGGACCATGCTTCAGACCTTTACAATCTTAAGATGTGCGGCCTAGATTGCTTCCGGGACTGAGTTTTCATTGGGGGCGTCAATGTTTGATCGATGTATTGTATCTGTACTTCTGTTTTTTTCCTTCGTTGCATCCGCGTCATCATCGGAGCTGACCAGCCTTGATGGCACGACCTTCAGTCGGTCAATCAAATGCGGGGTTGGAAGGTTCGCTCAATCGTTGAAAGGATATAAACCGCCAGCAGGCGCAAATATGAAAATTGCAGTCTCGGTTATCGACAAGACCAGTGGTGGTACAGTTTTCGGCGGTTCGCTTAAAATACCCGTGTTCTTTGATTTCAGCGGCAGCCTGGACGATCAAACTGCGAAGATCGTTAGCGCGGAAGGCATCCAGTATAATATTCACCCAGACAACGCCATCAACTGCAAGAAGCGAAACGTGGTGCGCGAAGGCATCGGCGTCCTGCGTTGTTTGCAGGAACAAAAAGAGCTTTTCATCGACGCGGTCGATGGCGGCACCGGCAGTATTTCCTGCTCGAAGCAAATCACCGCAAAGCGCGGCGTTTCCGCTAGCGGTGGAATTCCTGTCTGGATTGTTACCATAGGCCCTTCAGGCGGCTGGAGTGAGACAAGAGATTTCACTTTCTTGATCGTCGCTCCGCCTAAACCTGCGAAGTAGACTTTATCCGACGATAGTAGCTGGGTGCGGCAGATTGGTTCACAACTACCGCACCCTCGGCCATAGGGTCGCCACCGTCGTAGTGGTGTCATGGTCCACCAGCGCCAGCAACGCCGCCGGCCGCAGCGGTCTCACGCCGCAGACGCTATATCGGAGTGGATATTACAGACGGCAAAGAGAGTTGGGGCAGCCGAGCGCGCACGGACGACCAAAGTTATTGAAGAATCGTCTCTTGAAGACTCGGGCTATCGAAGGCTCGGGCTAATGGTGTCGTTCCGGCCTTGTCACGGTCTTCCTGACTTGCGCGCCGCAATCATCGCACGCGTAGATGAAATCGATCCTGGCCGCGCTCCACATGGGCTCGACGTCTTCGATGTGCAGAGGAAGTCCCAGGCAGTGGGGACAGACAATCACAGCTGGCTCAGCGTCGTGATACTGAATGTAGGCTGGCATATGGGTTCTCCTTCAAAAAGAGTAAGCATTCCCGTTCAGCCCCGACCCGTTCGGTAAGACAAGCTTACTGCGTATGACGGTTGCTCATGATCAACTCTTGAGAACGCACGAGGAACAACCACACAATCTCCGTGAGTGTGACTAAAATTCCACAGTGTTCGCGCAGGCAAGAAAACGCCGGGAGCCGCCCGCGCAGCACATGCGGCTATGCGCAGGGCGGGACGGCGGCCTTCACGCGCCGACGCCTGCGGCCACTCGGCCCATTTCTCAAACGCATCATTGTGGCACGCAAGACACTTGCACGCGCGCATCCATCTCCTAGATGCCGACCTCGTCTATGTTTTGAGCTGGAGATGAGATGAAGCTGTCTGAAGAATTTCGCGACAATGCGGAGAACTGCGCGCACCTCGCTGAGGCTGCGAACAATGGCCCGGCAGTTCAGCGCTTCAAGCGGATGCAGGCGGCCTGGCTGGCCCTGGCCGCCGAGCAGGACTGGCTGGACGGCGAAGCGGCCCCGGCTGCTGAAACTGAAGACGCCTGATGCGTGGCGCGTTTCAGCGCAGACATTCTGATGAACCTGTCTGGCCGGCTTGCACCGTGTTTCGACCACGCATTGCAGCCGCATTGGTTTCACTGAATGACCACATCCAAATCAGACCCTCACCAAACTTCACGAATAGAGTTTTCCTGGTCTCATGACTGGAAAGGAATGATCATGCGCACCCTTACGACATCTATCCTTGTTGCAGCTCTTTCGCTCGGAACACCCGCTTTCGCACTGGCACAGGGAACTCCCTCGCAATCCGAGGCGCAGACACCGCCTGCTCAGTCCAACACGGCCATACGGAGTATCCAGGTCGTCGACGTCAAGGAACTGGAACCGGCGGCGCGCTCGCAGGTCGAAGACTTTGTCGCGCACACAGATGAGAAAGACCTGCAGTCGCTTCGGAAGTCCATTGACGCGCTGCCGCAGGCGGCAACCGCGCTCAAGGCCAAGGGCCTCAATTCATCACAGGTCATCGCGATCAACATCGCTGACGGCGTCCTGACGATGTTCGCCAAAACAGCTTGATATCAAGACAGCTTGAATCAGGACCAGCTGTGGCGAGGCAGCCGGTCCTTCCACCTCTTGCCGCCTCTTGAGAATTTCTTTGCGTTCTACACAAAGCCCGGTGGCCGCAAGGCTGCCAGGCTTGCTCGATATGAGCGCTACAACTGCCGCATCCTCGGCCCGTCATAAGTCCGCCCCGACATCATCGCCGTAATCGCCCAGACCAGCGCATCCAGACGATCCGGTGAACGGCCAGACGACAGGCTGCCGAAAATTTTAAGAGTTTGATCGCATCAAAGTCTTGCACGCCGCCTCCGACCCGCTTCGTCGTGTAAAACAGCACATACGGCTTCGCCGAATACGGATCTCGCAACACCCGCGCGCCCTGGCGGTCCACGATCAGATAGCCGCGGCGGAAATCGCCGAAGGCGACGGAAAGCGAGTTGGCCGCGACGTCCGGCATGTCCTCGGCTTCCAGCAACGGAAACCCGATCAGGCTCGACTTGCCGCCAGCGACGGCCGGCGGCTGACAGAGATAATCGCCGCTTGAGCTCTTGAACCTGCGAACTAAACTTAGCGTCTTGCGGTTCATCACGAAACTGGCGTTCTGCCGACAGCCCGACCGCAGCGCGTAGATCAGGTCGATCAGCACATCCGACGGATTTGCCGCCGGGAATGCCCCGGCCGCGCCGGTCGCCACATAGCCGATGCTGCCCAGGTCGACGATGCATTCGGCAGGGTGGCGTAGGCGAGAAAGCCCTTCGGCTTGTTGCTGCCGTCGCCATTGATGAAAGCCGCGCCTTCCTGCATCGCGAAGGGTCAGCTCCACCTCACCCGCCAGCCATTCGTCGATGTTGACGGCGGAATCCTCCAGCAGCGTCGGAGTAACGGCCGGCATGGCGTAAAGCTCCATCGCCGGAAACGACAATTCGTCGAGCACCGGCGATGCCGTCTGCGGCCGCGCCGTCGTCTTACCGACCCAACCGGTGGCCGGGCCGGTGATCATGAATGGCTTGCGATAGATGCTGCCGGAAATGGCTCGCAACGCGCAGATCGAGCGCATCGGCGAGATATCGTTTAGCCGCTTGCCGATCTCGATCTCGGTTTCCTCCGGCACCAGATAACCGCCGTCCGGGCTGGAGCCCACCGACATCGCCTTGGTCTCGATCTGCCTGAGACCGGCGCTTTCGCCGCTGCGGATATAGGCGTCGAAGGCGGATTTGCGCTCTTTGGCGCCGCGGAGGCGCACGGCGTGTTCCGCACTCAGTGCGGGCCGCGCGCCCTTCAGCGACAACTCGTCGAGACGCTGCTGATGCGCGTTCAGGGCGGCGTCAATCCGCGCTACCTTCTCCTCCGCGATCACATCGCCGCCGCGCTTCTCGATCGCCTTCAGGCGGTCGTCGTTCTCGCTCTTGAAGTGCTCGAAGGTCCGCATCATCGCGTCGTAGACATCCTGCGCATCGCCTGCGGGAAGGCCGGCCTTGTACTCGCGTGCGCCATCGGTGATGTCATAGTCCATGGTGGTCTCCTGATTCATGGGTAGTCTCCTGGTGAAAAAGCATGGGAAAGCCCCGCGCGCGGCGTCGCGCCGGGCGGCGAAGAGATCCGGTATGTTTGTGGAACTGTGCAAATTGGCACAGACCCGCGGCTGCGCGGGTTCCTAGGCTGGCGCAACGCGGGAATCAGACCCGCGCTTCAAGCGGGGGATTCCATGCGCAACATCACTGCCATTCTGACCCTCACCGCGCTGATCGCGGCCAGCGGCGTTGTCACCGTCCCTGCGCAATCGGCGGATTCGCTGCCGCGTGCGCCGCTGCGGGCCACGGCTCCGCCGTCGCTGGTGCCGAACAGCGGCTTCTTCGTCGGCATCGGCGGCAGCGCCAACGCGCTCGATTTCGGAACCCAGAACGTCTATGCGGTGGGAACGTCCAACGTCTTCACCAACGGCGTGCTGACCTCGTCGGGATCGGCCGCCGGCCCCGCGACGCTTTATCCGGACAGCAAGGCCCAGATCGCGTTTTCAGCGCAGGGCGGCTACTATCAAAAATTCTCCGGCAGCGACTGGCTGTGGGGCGCCAAATTCGGCTACAGCTATCTAGGCGCCGGCTCCAACATCCGCAACGCGCTGCTGCCGCAGGTCGGCTCGTTCACGCCGACCGGCAGCAACACGCCGGTGCCCTTCACCGGCAACGCGCTGGTCGAGTCGTACCAGACCCATCTCGTCCACCAGATGACGTTCGTCCCCTTCATCGGCCGTTCGTTCGAACGCAGCTTCGTCTATCTCGGCGCCGGTCCGACGCTGACGCAGACCCGCACCGACCTCAACGGCCTGATCGGCTTCGCCGACATCAACGGCAACCGCACCAACGTCTCCGGCGCGGCGCTCAATCTCTCCAGCACCAGCTGGGTGTTCGGCGGCGCCGCCATGGTGGGCGCGACCTACTTCCTCG
>JAQGKA010000374.1 GCA_028290355.1 Tardiphaga sp.
GAATCCGATTCCATTCAACTTGATACCTATTTTGTGTATCCCGAAGAATTGAAGTCGGTGGCCCGCGTCCAGGTGTTCCGCGACTTCATCGTCAGCAAGGCGCAGCGCTGGCCGGGCTGATCTCCCACCTAGCCACTTGATACACAGTCTGTTTTCGTCTTGGCGAGGAATCGTTGCGATGAAGCAATCCAGCATTGCTCGTCGTGCCGGGAAGCTTCGCTTGCGCTCGCGATGACCGCGCCGCCCCCGCTGTTCGCATGTCTGACATGCCAAGTGAGGCGTTGCTGCATGCCGGGAACGGGGATCATAATCAATGGAAGCTGAGGTTTCGCGTCGCGCATTTGTCCCCCTCCTCCAGTGGCGCGGAGTTTCAGTTATCCCTCTTGGAAGGTGATTGTGTCGGCCTCACGTGGCCAATACCTCAAAGCCGGGCTCTTTGGAGTCCGGCTTTTTTTTGCGTAAATCATAGGAAGTAATCCGTAGCCCGGATTTCGCTTCGCTCCATCCGGGGCTATAAAACCTCAATCCAGTTTTGCCTTCGCCAATCTCAACGCATTCCCGATCACGCTCACCGACGACAGCGCCATCGCCGCGGCGCCGAGCATCGGCGATAGCAGAATGCCGAACAGTGGATACAACACGCCGGCTGCGATAGGCACGCCGGCCGCGTTGTAGACAAAGGCGAAGGTCAGATTCTGCCGGATGTTCCGCATCGTGGCTTTCGAGAGCTGCCGCGCGCGTACCAGACCCATCAGATCGCCGGTGAGCAGCGTGATGCCCGCGCTTTCGATCGCCACATCGGTGCCAGTCCCCATTGCGATGCCGACATCGGCAGCGGCCAGCGCCGGCGCATCGTTGACGCCATCGCCAGCCATCGCGACACGACGGCCTTCCTTACGCAAGCGCTCCACCACCTCGCTCTTGCGCTCGGGCAGCACTTCGGCCTCGACTTCGTCAACGCCAAGTACCTTTGCTACCGCCAGCGCCGTGGTGCGGTTGTCGCCGGTGAGCATGACGATGCGCAGGCCATCCTTGCGCAGCATCTTCAAAGCCGCCTGCGCCGATGGCTTGACGGGATCGGCAATCGCGATGACTCCGGCAACGCGATCATCGATAGCGATATAAATCGCGGTCGCGCCACCCTGCCGCGCGACTTCGGCGCTGCTATCAAGCGCCGACGTCGCGACGTTCAACTCGCTCATCAACATCGCATTGCCGAGCGCGATCTGCTTTCCATCGATCGCGCCAGACGCGCCCTTGCCGGACGGCGCGGCGAAATCGCTGACGTCAGCCAAATTCAAGCCACGCTCTTTCGCCGCATTCAAAATCGCCTGCGCCAGCGGATGCTCGCTGGAGCGTTCGATGCTGGCGGCGAGCCGCAGCAACTCGTTCTCCTCAAAGCCTTCGGCCGCGGTGATGCCAACGACCTTGGGCTTGCCTTCGGTGAGCGTGCCGGTTTTATCGATCACCAGCGTGTCGATGGTTTCCAGCCGCTCCAGCGCCTCCGCGTCGCGGACGAGAATGCCGGCATGGGCACCGCGACCGATGCCGACCATGATCGACATCGGCGTCGCCAGGCCGAGCGCGCAGGGGCACGCAATGATGAGCACCGTCACCGCGGCGACGAGGCCGAACGACAGCCGCGGCTCCGGCCCGAACGTTGCCCACGCTGCAAACGCCAGTACTGCTGCCACAATTACCATCGGCACGAACCAGCCGGCCACCTTGTCGGCGAGGCGTTGGATCGGCGCGCGCGAGCGCTGCGCCTTGGCCACCATGTCGACGATCCGTGACAGCATGGTGTCGCGGCCGACCTTGTCGGCGCGCAAAACGAGGCCGCCGCTTTGATTGACGGTGCCGCCGATCACGCGTGCGCCTTCGGCCTTCGTCACCGGCATGGATTCACCGGTGACCATGGACTCGTCCACGGACGAGCGTCCCTCGGTGACGACGCCATCGACCGGGATCTTTTCACCCGGGCGCACGCGCAGCAGATCGCCGACGGCAATCAGATCGAGTGCGACATCTTCGTCGCCGTCGGCGCCGATGCGTCGTGCGGTCTTTGGCGCGAGGCCGAGCAGTGCCCGGATCGCGCCGGAAGTCTGATTGCGCGCGCGCAGCTCCAGCACCTGGCCGAGCAGCACCAGCACGGTGATGACGGCCGCCGCCTCGAAATACACCGCGACGGCGCCGTGATGATCGCGGAACGCCGGCGGAAACAGCTGCGGCGCCAACGTCGCAACGACGCTGTAGATCCAGGCCACGCCGGTGCCCATGGCGATCAGCGTGAACATGTTGAGATTGCGGGTGACGACGGAGCGCCAGCCGCGCGCAAAAAACGGTGCGCCGGCCCAGAGCACCACCGGCGTCGCCAATACTAACGAGATCCAGTTCGACGTCGTCTGCGAAACCAGATTCATGATCCCGAGATGCGCGCCCATCTCCAGCACGAACACCGGCAACGTCAGCACCAGGGCGATCCAGAACCGTCTCGTCATGTCGATCAGTTCGGGATCCGGTGCATCGTCGAGCGAGACCTGCTCCGGCTCCAGCGCCATGCCGCAGATCGGGCAGCTGCCGGGACCGACCTGCCGGATCTCCGGATGCATCGGGCAGGTGTAGATCGTGCCAGCCGGCGCGGCGGGTGCCGGCTGCTTCGGCTTCAGGAAGGAGTCCGGATCGGCGGCAAAGCGTTCGCGACAACGGCCGGAGCAGAACAAGTACTCCTGATCCTTGTAGGTGAAACGATGTTTGGCGGTGGCGGGATCGACGCTCATGCCGCAGACGGGATCCGTCACGCGCGCTGCGGCGGGTTCGCTGGCAGGGGCATGGCCGTGCGAACAGCCGGGACCATGGACGTGCCCTGTATGTGCCGCATCCGCGCTGTGCCTGTGATTGATCTCTGCCACCGTAACCTCGCCTCTTGAAGAGTATACCCTATGGGGGTATATTAAGTGTATGCGCACAGAGATCAAGACGTCGTGCCTGAAACGGCTGAAGAGAATTGAAGGCCAGGTCCGCGGCCTCGCGGGCATGGTCGAGGATGACCGTTATTGCATCGACATCGTCACGCAGATCGCCGCTGCGCGCGCGGCGCTGCGCCGGGTCGAGGAGGAAATCCTGCGCGACCACGTCGCGCATTGCGTCGAGCACGCCATCTCGTCCGGCGACAAGGCCGACCAGCGCCGCAAGATCGCCGAGTTGATGGATGTGGTCAGCCGCGCCGATCGATGATCCAGATCAAACGCTGTTTCGCCAGTTCGCAACGAAGCTAATCGTTCGTTAGCGTTTTTGCGCGGACAGCGCGTTGCTGGCGAGCAGCTATCGCCCAAGTATACATGACGTAGGCGCATCTGCCGTATGATACCTTTCGAGCCCAGCGACGACCGCCATCCGGCGCGGCGGCGGCCGTTCGGTATTTACGTCTCCTTACGCCATTCTCCCTAGCGTTGCCGGAGTTGTGCCCTCCTACCTCGCGATCTCCCCCGATGCTCATGATTTATAATTGCATTGCCACCGCCCATGACTTGCGGCTGGTCGCACTCGCCGCGCTGATCTGTACGCTGGCGTCGCTGACGGCCATCAATCTGCTGCGTCACGCGAGGGGCACATCGGGCCCGATGCGCTACGTCTGGCTGGCGATCTCCGCGATCTCCACCGGTTTCGGGATCTGGGCGACGCATTTCGTCGCGATGCTGGCTTTCTCGCCGGGCGTTGCCACCGGCTACAATGTCGTTCTCACCATCCTGTCGCTGATCGTGGCGATCCTGTTGACCGGCGCTGGCCTCGCGGTGGCGCTGATTCCGAATTTTCGCGC
>JAQGKA010000379.1 GCA_028290355.1 Tardiphaga sp.
CACACCGGGGCAGAAAAAGGGAATTTTTGGTCGAGTCCGGCAAAAACGGGGCAGGGTGTCATGCGTGGCGCCACGGACTCGTCGCGCCACGGCGAAATTCGTTTTGGAATCAAGGAGACGGGTGCCAGGCTCGCCGATCGATGCTAAGAGCCTGCTGTGGTAAAACTTGTTCGGCTGGGGTTTCGCGGCCTGACGAATTCGCTCCTCCGGAAGGTCTCTATCACGGCTCCGTGATTGTCGGCGTCTCATGTAACAAATTGAAAATTCGACCGAATTGCTTGGTTAGGAGCGCGTGTGCGCGGACGTGATGACGAGTGGACCGATCTGATGCGGTCGGCCAATGCGGGAGACAGTGTCGCGTATCACCGTCTTCTGAAGTCTGTCACGCCGGTGCTGCGGGCAGGTGCGCGGCGTGGTCTGGCAAGAGCCGGCCAGCCGCCCGATCAGGCCGAGGATATTGTGCAGGACATTTTGCTGGCGGTGCATCTGAAGCGGCAGACATGGGACGCCAACGCGCCATTCGCGCCGTGGCTGTTTGCGATCGCGCGCAACAAGCTGATCGACGCGCTGCGCCGGCGCGGCCGCCGGGTGTTCGTCAACATCGATGATTTTGCCGATACGATCCCGAGCGAGCCGCCGGCGGAAACCTTGCCGGCCGGCGAGGTCGCCGGTCATCTGGCAGGCCTGCCGGCGCGGCAACGCGACGTGCTGCAATCGATCGCGGTGGATAGCGCCTCGATCAAGGCGACAGCTTCGAAGTTGTCGATGACCGAAGGCGCCGTGCGCGTGGCGCTGCATCGCGGCCTGGCCAGTCTTGCGGCAAAACTGCGGAAGGAATGACAGTGGATACCGACCGCCTGATTCAAACCCTCGCTGCCGACAACGACACCCGCGTCCGGTCTGCCGGCTCAGCGCTTGCCATGGCTTTGCTGGTTGCGCTGCCGGTCTCGGCGGCGATGCTGCTCGTCACCCTCGGCGTGCGTAAAGACGTCATGACCGCGATGCATAATCCGTTCTTCGATCTGAAGTTTCTGGTGACGCTGGCGCTGGCGCTGCCAGCGATCATGATCAGCCTGCACCTGTCGCGGCCCGAAGCTTCGCTGCGCGGCTGGACATGGTTGCTGCTGCTTCCGGTCGGCCTTCTCGGGATCGGGATCGCAGGGGAAATGATGCTGCCGCAACGACTGTCGATGATGACGCGGCTGGTCGGCAACAATTCGCGGGTTTGCATGGTCGCGATTCCGGCGTTCTCGTTGCCGTTGCTGGCGGCGTCGCTGGTGGCGTTGCGGCACGGCGCACCGGCACGTCCGGCCGTTGCAGGCGCGCTGGCGGGATTGCTGTCGGCGGGACTGGCGGCGACGCTGTATGCCGCGCATTGCTCCGACGATTCACCGTTGTTCGTGGCGACCTGGTACACCATCGCAACTGCCCTGGTGACAGCGATAGGCGCACTGGCCGGGGCTAAATTCCTGAAATACTAAACCGACGCCGGATGAGCCGTTGCCGATGATGCAGATATCGGCCGGCGCGTCGGTCATGCGGCGGATTTCTCGGAGGCAAGATACGTCAGATACTTCGAGACAATGTCGTCGAAGCTTTTGTCGGCGACGACGCCGACCGATGGCGCGCGCGTGGAGATAAAGCCTTTCGGCCAGCCATCGACAATCTTTTTCAGGTCCGGGTCCGGCGCAAAGATCACCTCTGGCGGCGACGCGTCGTTTGCCCGCGAAATCGACGCGACGATGTCTTCCATGCTGACGGTCAGCGCTGGCTGGTTCAGGACTCGTTTGCCGCGCAGTTTCGCGGGATCGGCATTGTGCAGCGTGATCAGGTTGCGCACGACAGTCTGCACGGAAACCACCGGGACTTTTGTGTCGGGACGCAGCGGACAAACCGACGGCTTTCCGGCGGCACCGTCGCGCACGATTGCGGCGATCCGGTCGGAGACGGATTGGGTCGGCGGGCCGGGATGCACCAGCACGATCGGAAGCCGCAGTGCGCGCGCGTCGACCACCCCGTGCCGCGTGGCGTCCGCCAGCATCAGTTCGGCGATGGCCTTGTGCGTGCCGTAGGAGGTCTGCGGTCGCTGCAGATGATCGTCGTCGACATGGTCCGGCAGCAGGCCGCCGAATACGGCAATCGAGCTTGGAAAGATCAGCCGCGGCGGTGCGTCCTTGGCGCCGATGCTGTCGATCAGCTCTGCCAGCGCGGATACGTTGACCGCCAGCGCCCGGGCCGGATCCTGCTCGGCCGCGCTGGTCAGCACGGCCGCAAGATGAAACACGCTATCCGGCTTCCAGTCGGCAATCTGCTTGAGCGCATTGGGCGCGGAGATATTGGCCTGCAGTCGCTTCAACCTGGGATCGGACGTCGGCGGCAGATGGGTGTCGAGGAGGAGAATTTCCTCAATCTTTTCAGTTTCGCCGGCGCGGCTGGTGAGATGGCCGTCTTGCAAAAGTGCGCGGGTCAGTGTCTTGCCGATAAACCCGCCGGCGCCAGTGATCAAAACCCGCATGAATGCTGCCCTTCGAATTGATACGCCCGGGCTCAATATCAACGCGCGTTTGCGGGCAAGTCGATGCCCGCTGGCGGATACCAGATCAGCGCTATTGGTGTTGCGCGATGCGATGCTACGGCTCACGGCATCGCAACATGCAGGGCGGACGCTCGGCTCGGCAGAACGGCGAGCGTCGAGTTCAGGCCGCCGGCAGGTTCGATGTTGCCTGTTGCATGCGATGAAAGCGCAGCACCTGCTGCGCGGTCGATAGCCGCAGCCGTTCGTAGATATCCTTGTCGCTGCTGCTGTTGGACAATTCCATTCCCGAGAGTTGCTCGCGCATATTGATGATCGCCCTGACCGTCGACCACGAGAATCCTGCGACCTTGCAGAGGATAAAGATGCCTTCGGTGCGGGACTCGACCATCATGGTTTCGGCGGCGGAGATCGGGACGTTGGCAAGGCATGCGATCGCGGCATTGGCCTCATCGAACTTGCTGGCTTCCGCAAACGTCGCCACCTGGGCTTCGTCCAGCCGTCCGTCCTCGAACAGCGAGCGCACCAGCCCACGGGCGATGGTGGTTTCCCGGTTGATGGCAGACGGAGCCGAACGGGCGCGCCGCGTCACCTCCTGGACGGCCAGCGAAACATCGTCTGACCACTGCGGATTGGCGGCGTCGAGCCGCGCGCGAACCGAAGCAGAGGCCTTTGCAATCAGCTTCAGATAATGATGCCGCGGAATCGAGGCGCGCATCCCGACGCAGGTCGCAATGCCGTCGTCGCGTTCGGCGCGTGACAGCAGCGTCGTATAGCCCTGCTCGGAAAATTCTGCGCCGGGATTGTTGGCGGTGCTTTTGACAACCTCGTCATTGCCGCGCGCGACCAGCACGTCGGTGACGGCCCCGCTCAGGATTTTTCGCACCGAAATGGCCAGCAGATGGCCCTGGCTCTTGGTGCGGACAGTTTCGATCAGGGTGTGGTCGTCGAGTCGTTCCGACTGCGACAACACTGGCGCTGCGACTTCCATCAGATCGTCGAATGCCAGCGTCCGAACGACTCGTGGTGGTGCGCTGGCGACCGGGCCTAGGCGTTCGGCCAGCACGACCTTGGCGGAGGACTCCAACTGCGCGATCAGGCAATCGAAAACGTCGTCGAACACAGCGATCTGAGCGTCCGAATAATCGACAGCGTTACTGATGAAGAGGTCGGTGACACGACGCAGGGTTTCAACGCGGCGCGCCACGGTGCCGTGGGCGAGGGTGGTCTGAAGCTCGTCAAGCAAACTGGCTGAAATGG
>JAQGKA010000230.1 GCA_028290355.1 Tardiphaga sp.
GCGGTCTGTTGGTCGATGCCAGCCATGGTCACGGCAAGCGCGGCGGCCAACACGAAGCCTCCTGTTTCATTTCGACTAAGGTCGATCCTGGCGACGACGTCGATATCGTCATCGGCAAAGCGGTGGCCGGCATCCCGGCTCACATGAAGGAGTGCATTCTCAAAGCAGGCTGCATACCCGCCGGCGAAGAGTTGTTCGGGATTGGTCGCATAGCCCCTACCGCCAAGCGCCCGAGGCAGTGCGAGCTTGAGGTCGAGCAGACCGTCTTCGCTGCGGATCGAACCGTGACGGCCTCCGCTCGCCCTGACTTTTGTAGAATATAGACTGGCCATAGCGGATATGCCTTCTTCGCTGCGATTAGCTAATTTGAGATCGATCTTACAGACTTCGCCGCAACTCATCGGCGAACAGCCCGCACGAGGACGCACACCTGCTAAGCGGGCTGTCCTGCGGCTTCCAGGATCAACCGCGTGATCTCGTCGGGTTGAGATATCAGCGACAGGTGACTCGCCTTCACTTCGATGGTCTTGGCGCCCATGCGCTTGGCCATGAAGCGTTCGAGATCGGGATTGATCGTCCGGTCTTCGGTCGAAACGGCATAGAAACTCGGCTTCGACCGCCAGGCCGCATGCGTCGTCTTGCCCGCGAGCAGCGCTTTCTGGAACGGCTCCTGGACTGCATACAGGACCTTCGCCTTCGCTTCCGGCAGATCGCCGGCGAAATCGCGCAAGAACGCAGCCTCGCTGAGACGCCCTTCATCGCCGTCGAAGACAATCCCGGCGGACGCCGGCGGCGTCGGATAGGTCTTGGCCAACGCCGTGTAATCCTCGCCCGCGTCCGGCGCGCGTGCTGCCACATAAACAAGCGCCGACACGTTCGGATGCATACCGGCCTCGGTCACGATCATTCCGGAAAAGGAATGCCCCACCAGCACCGTCGGACCATCCTGCCGCGCCAGCACGCGCTGGGCCGACTCGACTGCTTCCGGCAACGTCGTCAAGGGATTTTGCACGGCGGTGGCATTGAGCCCGGCCTTCTGCAATCGTGCGATCACCTCGGACCAACTTGACCCGTCGGCGAACAGCCCGTGCACAAGGACGACGTTTCGGGCCTTCGGCGCGGGCTGCGCAACGGCGGCGGTGCTCTGGATAAGAGCGCTTGCCGCACCCGCAGCCACCAGGCTCACGAATGCGCGTCGATTCACTGGATACCTTGGCCGAAGATCGTCTTGGCTACTCATCTAAGTTCTCCTTGCATAAAGTTGGAGCTGGCTACTGGGAGAGTTTACGTTGGCAGCCGGAAAATCTGCCGCAGAGTGCCGGCAACAATGCTCAGTGTTTGCGACATCGTCATTGATTGCTCCGTGATGGCTTTTCGCCCGAGCCTTTTCCCGCATCTATATTCTGCAGGAAGAAGCCTATTGTTACGCAGCGTCACGGGGTTGTGATTCCGCAAGACTCCGAGCTCGGCGCCGACAAGGCGTCCTCTGGGGACATCGAGCGGGGGCGCCTGGTGTGCATCCATGTCTTGGCTGAATCTGAATCGCCCCAGACGTGGATGCGCAGCAACTGGGCTTCGCCTAGTTGCGTCCTTTTAAAGATGCAAGTCGGGTAAACCCGACTTGCGGGACAAGCCCGGTGATGACGCTGAAAGTGTTGAGCCGTTTTCTGTCACCCGGAAAGCCTCTATTAAGCACCGAAGCGGGGGTCTGACTCACTTCTGATGAAGTCATCTGGCGGTCTGCGGTTCTCCAACGGAGAATCAACGCCATCCCGGCACCAACAAGACTATTCTCGGCACCCCGGCCACGCGCAGGATGTGATGGACAACCTTCGGCGATTTCCGCGCCGTGGATCATGGAGGAGGGCGATGACCAGTGCTTCCGCGTGTTCGACGCAAGCGGTTTCTTCATTTGCTCCGTTTGCCATCAAGAAGACCTTCACACCCGCAGCTTTCAGTACGCCGACAGTCACATGAGACGGGAGGAAGCTCGACGGATTGCGAAAGCGATCTCCCGGTTGCCGGATCTACTAAGACGACCGCAGGATTAGTGCGGGAACAGTGATTTCGGGGCCGCGTTACGGTGAAGCTCAACCAGCGCAAGCCGCTGGCTTCGACGAAGTGTCCGTGACTGGAGCGCACCGGATCGCGATAGATGCCACGGGCGGCAATGCGCGGCCCCCAGCCGACGCTTAGGCGGCAGCCGATGATCTTATTTCCGGTGGCCGTCTTCCTTTCGGCGCCCCGCGCAACGATCAGCCTGGTCGTCAGGCAGGGGGGAGGGACCGTTCAAAAAAACCTTGTCGAGGGTGCCCAATTATCGGTCGGGGGACAGCTTGTAGCGATGGCACAGACCGCTAAATATATCGGGCGATTTTCGTCAGCTCGCATGAGGAGCATTGGATGACATCCGGAACGGACAGGGACGAACTCATAAGGGCGCGCGCCTACGCATTGTGGGACCTTTGTGGACGCCCCGAAGGCGACGGCCTTCGATTTTGGCTCGAGGCCGAACGCGAAGTGGATGGCGTCGAGCCCGACGCCGTGAGTGAAAAAAGCCATTCAGGCTAGGTATTGCAACAAGCGGGCGTTGCAGTGGCCGCGTTTCGTCTATGACGTCGTTTGCGGCTCCTAGAGCGGGATGACGCTTTTCTGAATCGATGGGGATTCCCAATCGGGCGGTTTCTGATTCAAGCTTGATGCTGGGATTGGAGGCCAGCAGGGATGACACGACCGCTGTCGATGGATTTGCGCAAGCGGGCGATGACGCGGCTTGCGGCGGGTGAGAGCATCCGCGCGCTGGCGGCGGCACTGAGCATCAGCCCTTCGAGTGTTGTGAAGTGGTCGCAACGGCTACGAACCACGGGCAGCGCGGCGCCCGGACGCATCGGTGGTTACAGGCTCCCCAATTAGAGAACGCTTTTGCGGCAGCTCCTTTACTTTCTTCTGTTGTCAGCGAGAGCCGTTCGGTTGATTTCTTTCATTTGAAGTCGGGGCCTGCGGCCGCCAGGCCGTCAAGGCCAAGCCCTTCGGGCGGAAAACGGCGCGCCGTGTAGTCGCGGCTCAAGCCGCTCTTTTTCTATGCTCGACACTTTCCATGCTCGACAATCGGCCCGGCGTTGGGTGAGACTCCAAGCTTCACACCCTTCGGGCGGCTTTTCTTTTGGCCGCCTCAATTGGCGAGGCTTGAACGAGCTGAGATGAACCGATGGCCGTTGCGCACTTCTGGTTTTGTGCACAAATGCGAAGTACCGCGATGTCCGCTATACCGCCGCTATCAGGGGATCAGCGGAAGAGGCTCGGACTGCTTGAAAGCCGACTCGATTGACCCAAGCGAACATAGGACATGATCGTTGCGGCGCCGCAAGATCGGTAGCGTGAAGCTGCGTCGCCCGTGGCGATGAAGGAAGCACTCTCTTCTCAGTTCCTAGTGGCACGAAAGCAACCAAAGCGAGCAAGAAATTCATCGAGGCCCGGCGGCCGCCGCAAGGTCAAGGGTGAGAGCCTCGGGCGAGGGCCTCAAGGCTTAGGCGAAGTGAAATCCTGGTCCGAAACGGAAGTGCCGCTCGGCACTCGGATTACGACAACGCCGCGGCTGAGGGCCTGATGGCACGAATTGCATCCCTCCGTAAGATCGGCGTAAGCCTTGCTAAATTCAATCTCGTCCTTCGACTTAATTGCAGTGTCGAGTGCTTTGAACGGCTGCTCGGTGACGGATGCGATCATGTCCTGGAAAGGCATGTCGTGGTCGACGGGATGGGCTTCGCCGAGACGCTTGAAAGCGCCATGCAAATTTCCGAGCTCGTAGGCCGCGAATTCCCAATTTCTGTCCTGCGCGGCCTGCCAAAGTCTGAGATGGCGCGGTTGAATCGTCGCGATCATCATGTCGCTGATGCTGGGCAGATATTGAGCGGTCTGAGGTGACGGCGATCCTTGCGGCCCTGCGGCATCGCTATGCGTACTCGCCAAGGCGACACCGAGGATGGCTGCCGGAATAATCGCTAGAAGCGCAAAGGCGATGGAACGATCCTTGGTCGACGTCTTCATGAGCGAACCTTCGAAAGATGTTAAGTCTTCTGTTTACACAGCAATAGTAAATGAGACAGAGGGCCGCGCGCCAATCATGCTGCCAACGTCAATTTGGTGAGCAGCTTGCCATCGTGGTCGTTTTCGGAGAATGACGTGAACGGACTAGACAGCGATAAGGCACCAGTGCTCGGGGCGGCCTATTTCCGCCCGAAGCCGTGCAGGAAGGCGTCGATTGCCGTATCGATCCGATGACGAATCTCGTCGTCGCTCGGTTTATCGCCCAACATGGCTCGGTGCAGCAGGTCAAAAGTGATCATGTCGTGGAACAGGGTTGCCGATTGATGCGGATCGCTCGGGCGCAAATGGCCCGCTCGCTGCTGTTGTTCGATGAACTGGGCAATGATGCTTCGAGATTTCTCCGGCCCGCTCTCGAACCATGCGCGCCCGAGCGCCGGAAAGCGCGCCGTTTCGGCGATGATAAGGCGATGAAACGCCAAGTGCCGGTCCTGAAGTAGGATGCCGAGGAGGGCCAGTGCGAATGTTCTCAGGCCTTCGTCGACGTCGAGGGCGGAGACGTCAATCGTGACGAAGGATGCCAGCAAATCCTCGCACAGCCCTTTCACGATCGCGAGGAAAAGCCCCTCTTTGTTGCGGAAGTGATTGTAGATATTGGTCTTCGAGCCACCGACGGAGCGGACGATCTCGTCCACGCTGACGCCGTCGTAGCCACGCCCGAGGAATAGCTCGGTAGCGGTCGAGCGGATCTGTTCGGATTTCTCGTCGCCGCGCCGAGTGCGGCGGATTGCTCGTCGCGGCGTGTCGAGCGGCGGCGTGGCGGTCGTCACGTTCATGCCGCCGCTCGAAGAAACCGCGCTGCCCTGACCTCATCGAGGAGATCATCGACACCCGCAAGCGCGAAGCGCAGCGCGGCTTCGTCGACGAGGCGGCCATCGCTCACCTTCTCGTGGACGCCGCCGATCACGATCTGGGGCCGGAGCACAAGGCGTGCCGGCATCGCTACGAGCGTTTCGTTCATCTGCTGCTGCGCGCGCACCCCGCCGGTGAAGGCGGGCGAGGTCGTCATCGTCAGTACCGGTTTACCCCTTAGCGCCGACCGTCCAAAGGGCCGAGAGGCCCAGTCGAGCGCGTTCTTCAGGACGCCGGACATGCCATGATTGTACTCGGGTGAGATCATGATGAGGCCATCGCTCGTCTCGATGGCCGAACGCAAAGCGCGTACCGATTCCGGCGCGTGCTCGCCATCATCATCCTCGTTGTAGAGCGGTATCCCGTGCAGCGCGAAAATGCTGAGCGCGGCCCTGGGCGCAAGCGCGTCATGAAGGCCGCGAAGCACGGCGGTGCTGTTGGAGGCGCGGCGAAGGCTGCCGGAGAGGCCGAGAAGGCGGGGTTGGGTCATCGGGGGCGGCTCCGAAACGGGTTTGATTTGTAACTTTACATATAATACCATACGGTATGATATGAATGCAAGTTGGTTTTGGTCCGGGATGATGGATCCGCTGCCTCCCTTTGGCTAAACGACAAAACGCACCGTCTCATTGGACATTCCGATGGTCCCCCTGCCCAGTCTTCAACAACTCCGATTTCTGTGTGCGCTGGCCGAGCAATGCCATTTCGGCCGTGCTGCGGAAAGTTGTGCCGTCACGCAATCGACGCTGAGCGGAGGGATCAAGGAACTCGAGGCGCGGCTGGGCGTGACGCTGTTTGAGCGCAGCCATCGCCACGTGATGCTGACGCCCTTGGGAAAAGAGATCGCGACCCGTGCCCAGCGCCTGCTGGTCGACGCCGAGGAGTTGGTCGGGCTGGCCCGCAACGCGCACGAGCCATTGTCGGGGCCGCTCCGGTTCGGGGTAATCCCCACAGTCGGGCCGTATATCCTGCCCTCGCTCCTGCCGCATCTGGGCACTGAATTGCCGAAGCTCAAGCTGTACGTGCGAGAGGCTCAGACTGCAGTCCTGCTGGACAAGCTCGCTGCAGGAGAACTCGACCTTTTGCTCGCGGCCATTCCTTTCGAACTCGGCGACGTGGAGGCAATGAAAATCGCTGAAGATCCAATCGTCGTCGCGATGCCGTGCAACCATCCTCTTCGCCATCACAGGGTGGTGAGCCGTGATGACCTGGCCCGTGAGCAGCTGCTGCTGATCGAGGACGGACATTGCCTGCGCAGCCATTCACTGCAGGCATGTCGGATCGTGGATCCGGTTCGCAATGAGGTCTTCCAGGCGACCAGCCTGCGGACGCTTGTCCAGATGGTGGCCGCGGAACTTGGCATCACGCTAATGCCGCAGATTGCGGTAGAATCGGAACTCGCTTCATCTCGCAATGTTGTGGTTCGGCCACTCTCGCCAGACGAGCCGTTCCGGACCCTGGTCCTGGCCTGGCGATCGACATCCTCGCGCGGCGCCGAATTCAGGATGCTCGGAAATCTTATCCGAGAGTGTCTGACGGGTACCAAGACAGCATTTGCGCCTGACCAGAACGCGCAAGCGCTAATCGCACGCTGAGCGGCGCGTCACGTCGGCATTCATCGTCGCGACGCCTGTCAGGAGCGTCGGTCTGTATTTATCGATCGCGCGGCGGATCGGCATCTTCCTTCTCTGCGCTGATGCACTTCCATCGGCTGCTCCGATCACTGCCTTCGAAATTTCCCATTGGCCATTTGGAGCCGCGCGGCTGCATGTAGTCGCGGGGCCGGTGCCGCGGTCTATCCGCGGCGACGGCATGAAATTCGAATAAGGAGACTCCATCATGCGCGTGTTCTCAATAGTTTGTGTTGTCGGACTGTTGTCCACTACCGCACTTGCTGCGCCTGCACCGATGACACAGGATTCCGGTGCGCCAGTGGGCGATAATGAGAATTCGAAAACCGCCGGACCGGAAGGGCCAGTGCTTCTGGAAGACTTTCACCTGATCGAGAAGCTCGCCCGGTTCGATCGCGAGCGGATTCCCGAGCGCGTTGTCCATGCACGCGGGACCGGCGCGCAGGGTATGTTCGTGGCGTCAGAGGATTTCTCTCGATACACCAAGGCTTCGCTGTTTGGCCAAGCGGGCAAGGAAACGCCGGTCTTCGTTCGCTTCTCGACCGTGATGGGCTTCCGGGGGGCGCCCGAGGCCGCGCGCGATCCGCGTGGGTTCGCCGTCAAGTTCTACACCGATCAGGGCAATTGGGACCTGGTCGGCATCAATGAGCCTGTCTTCTTCATCAGGGATGCCATCAAGTTCCCGGATTTCGTGCATGCCAACAAGCCCTCGGCGATCACCGACATCCAGGACCCGAATCTGGCGTTCGACTTCTTCTCCCGCACACCCGAAGCGACGAACATGCTGACGTATCTTTATTCGCCTATAGGTATGCCGGCGAGCTATCGCGAAATGGACGGATTCGGCGTGCACGCGTTCCGGCTGGTCAACGCGCAGGGTCAGCAGATCTTCGCGAAGTTCCACTGGAAGAGCGTGCAGGGAATTCACGGCCTGACCCTCGAACAGCAGCAGACCGCCGATCCGAACTACGCGACGCGCGATCTCTACGACAACATTCGTGCAGGTCATTTCCCGAAATGGGATCTGTACGTCCAGGTCCTGACGGCGGAGCAGGTCGCTCAGCTTCCCTATGACGGCTTCGACGACACCAAGACCTGGGAGAACGTGCCGGAAACCAAGGTCGGCACCATGACCCTGAACAAGGTGCCGGATAATTACTTCCAGTACACCGAACAGTCGGCGTTCGCGCCGGGAGTCATGGTACCGGGCATCGAGCCGTCGCCGGACAAGATGCTGCAAGGCCGCCTGTTCGCCTATGCGGATACGCAGCGCTATCGTGTCGGGACGAACTATCAGGAACTGCCGGTCAATCGCCCGCTGGTGAAGGTCGCCAACAACAACCAGGATGGGAGCATGAGCTCCACTCCGCAGGTTGGCGAGGTGAACTACGAGCCTTCCACCGCGAAGCGGGAGGGCGCTGTCACTCCGCAGCCGTCCTTCAAGCTGAGCGAATACCCGGTATCCGGCGCGGCGCAGCAAAATGCGATCGCCAAGACGGATGATTTCGGCCAAGCCGGCGAGCATTGGCGATCGCTCGGCAAGGATGGGCAGGCCTATCTCATCAAGGTCATGGCGTCCGACCTGAGCCAGGTCACCGATCATGGGATCAAGCTGCGGCAGGTTAGCTACTTCTATAAGGCCGACCGCGGTTATGGCACGCAACTGGCGCAAGCGACCCATCTTGACGTGACCGAGGTTGCTGCCCTCGCCGCCAAGGAAATGTCGCACTGAAACAGCTGAAGCCCGCAACACCGGTCGGGCGATGCGTGAATGAGCTGCCGCGGGAGAACCGCGGCAGCAATTGTCAAAGGAACCCGAAGATGCCACGTATATCAACCGCTTCCCTAATCGCCGCGCTATGGCTCGTTCCTGCCGCATTGGCGGGCCCAGCGTTTGCGTTCGTTCAACTGGCGGAAACGCTAGACAGCGCTGCAGCCGCCTCCGTACAGCACGACGCGGCCGGCCTGAGCCAGGATCACATCAAGGAAATATTCTTCGATGCTGCGCGGCAGGGACGCGACGATCTGCTCGACGGCCTGATCCGGTCCGGCATGAAGCCAGATGAGCGGGATGCGAAGGGTTATACGGCGTTGATCCTCGCCGCGTACAACGGGCAGGCGAAGACCGTCGACCTTCTGATCCAGAAGGGAGCAAATCCATGTGCGACAGACGCCAAAGGCAACAGCAGCCTGATGGGTGTCGCGTTCAAGGGGGAAACCGGAATCGCACAGCGCCTGATCGCCGCGCACTGCGATGTGAATGCGCGCAACGATGCGGGCCAGACGGCTTTGATGATGGCGGCCATGTTCGGGCGGACGGACGTCGTAAAGATGCTGCTCGTGAACGGGGCAAATCCTGAGCTTCAGGACCAGGCCGGTAACACGGCGGTGAAGCTGGCGCAGCAACAGGTCAATCCGCAGATGGTCACACTGCTCACAGAGGCCGTCAAAGGCCAGTGACCCACACTGATCGCGCAAGTTGTACGGGAGCTGAGCTATTCGCGGCAGCCACCGCAGAGCGGACATGGCCTCCTCACCCTGATTGGGATTACATCGTTCACGCACCATCAACGGAATAGCCATCATCACTAAAGATTGAATCCTGGGCAGCGAAAGAGGGAACTAGGTATGTTCGTTTTTCAGACGTTTGCCGGGCCTCCGTTCAGCTGCCGCGGCATCGCCGTACAATCAAGCGTGATGAGCATGGTGCTCGTTACTTCCTACATCAAGGGTTGACGCGCTTGGCGTGCGTTCCGACGAAAACCGCAAGCTCGCAGCGATAGCATTCTCGGGCGGCCAAACTCTAACGAAACGAAATCAGTTCGCTATGACGAAACTTGGAATGCGTGTTGGAATCTTGGCAACGGTCTTCTGCCTGTCAGCCGGGGCACAGACCATCAACGTAATGGCCCTCGATCAAGCCGGAGCGCAGACGGTCCTGCAAGCCGCGAAGGAGACCGCGCAGCAGCGGAATGCGGCCTCGGCAATCGCAGTGGTTGATCCCGCCGGGGATCTGCTTGCTTTCCAACGGATGGATGGTGTCCGCCCAGCAAGCGCGGACCTCGCCATCGAGAAGGCACGAACGGCGGCGCGGCTACAACGGTCGACGGCGGAGATCGAGGATAACATAAATCAGGGCCGAACGGCCTTCGTCACTGCCGGCGTCCTGGTACTGCGCGGCGGCATGCCGATACGTGTAAACGGCGCAGTCGTGGGTGCAGTAGGTGTTGCCGGCTTGAGCAAGGAGATCGACGCCGAGATCGCGAACACCGCGGCGGCGGCGCTGGAGGATCGAACGAAGTCCGTTGTGGTCCAGCACGGTGATCGTCGTCACCTATGACGAGAACGGTGGCTTCTGGGATCATGTGCCGCCTCCGGTCGTGGATCGGTGGAGACCCGGATTGCGCGTGCCGACCCTGATCATTTCTCCGTTCGCCCGGCGCGGCTTCGTGGATCACACGTTCTACGACACCACCTCGATCTTGAAGATGATCGAGAGCCGTTATGGCTTGGCGCCGTTGGGGGAGCGCGACGCCCCACGCCAACGATCTGCTTAACAGCCTCGACCTGTACAGCCCCGCCCGCTGATCCGTCGGCGCCACAACCCTATTCTGTGGCGGGGACGCGAATCATGGCGACGCCATCGAGCCGGCTTGGCTTCTGCGCGTGGGACAGCCGAAGGGAGCCGACGGGGTTGAGCAGCACGGTCGATGCGAACGATACGCGAGAGCGCGGTGTCTCGGTGACCCACTCGGTCGCAACACATGGGTCGGGTGCACCATGTCAATCTAGCTGGTCTTTTCAGGATCAGTCCATTTGTGGGCCTCAAGAACTGTTATATTCGCCTGCAAGAAGGCAAGATAATTTACATGGAAAATTAAAAAACCAAGATCGATTAGTTTAAGCGCAGCTTCCCATGAACTTTCACTCGACACGGATCTCGCTCGCGCGCCCCCATGAATAACCAAAGGTCGGAAGCTGCGGCCGTGCTGTCGGTGTTTTGCTCTCGGTCGGACGCCGTTCGAGCAATGGATCAATCGTAGGCGTGGCTTTGACATATCAATTCCCAGATTTGTGGTCGACCAGACGACGATCGTTAAGCAAGCGGGTTTGACAATGCAGATATTTCGGCGCCGCACGACACCTTCGTCGATATTGCTTCGATAGGACGTGGGGAGAGAGATGGACCCGGACCATTGAACGGAGGTTAGATCTGTACGTTACATCTGGTTGAGAAGAGTATACCTAGGTCTAGGATCGCTTGGGCCCTTGCGAGTGATGGAAACGCCGTACCTCGTTCGGCGGCCACCTAGCGACATCGGTCGGTCAGCCGGGTGACGCTGTTGTTCAATGATGGCGTTTGATTGGACTGGCGGTTGCGAAGCCGCGCGCCGGCAGCGTCCGAAACAGCTCACCATTCAGTAGGGGCAGGTGTACGGCCAGTTGTATGTCGGGCAACCATAGCCGTAGTCGTAAAAGCCGCCGCGAGCGAAATGACGTCTTCCATAGCCATAGCCATAGTGACCTTGACTTCCATAGCCATAGTGACCTCGGCTTCCATCGCCGAAGTGACCTCGGCCAATCCCCGCCATGTGACCTCCGCCAAAACCTCCCATGTGAGTTCCGCCGAAGCCACCCATGTGACCTCCGCCACCGAAGCCACCCATGTGACCTCCGCCTCCGCCAAAGCCGCCGCCCCCGTGTCCTCCGCCGCCGCCTCCGCCACCGCGTGCCTGTGCACCCGTCGCAAGCAGAGACCCGGCAAGCAGGGCGGTTGCCAATATCTTCATCATTCGTCCAGTCATTAGATTTTCCTTTCGACGGGCAGAACCATCAGCGATCACTGAATCTCTCGCCTCATATGGCCACGCGGCTCGCAATCGCTAATGGGAAATTTCGAAGGCAGGAATCGGAGCAGCCGATCGTGCATCAGCACAGAAAAGGACGCTGCCGATCAGCCGCGCAGGATCGATAAACACGGACCGATGCTCCTGACAGCGTCGCCATAGTGAATACCGACGTGACGCGCCGGCTCAGCGCGTTGGTGGTGCGTCAGTGCCTGGTCAGGCGCAGCCGCGCTGCGTGATGATAGGTGAGGGCTGGGCGGGCCCCCGGTAGCCAAGCATCCGATAATTCCACGCCTCACACGCCAGCCTGTCAGCTTCTTTGCGAGCCTTGGCCGCGCGCTCAGCCGCCGCACTGATCGTGGGGCCGA
>JAQGKA010000437.1 GCA_028290355.1 Tardiphaga sp.
GACGGCTCCCTCTCTGGAATTGCTGCCAAGCAGTTCTTTCTCCTGCTGACCCCAAGGGGCTTGGCTTTCCGACGATGCGAGTTGGTGAGGGTGAACGGGGATGAGATTGGCGTTCGATTTCTGACCCCGCGTGAGATGCGTGACAAACAGCCTCAGAAGCTCGCTTCTTCACTTCCGTGAAGCGACCAGATGAAGCGTGAGCCTCTTTTTCCAGAAGGTCATTTCCATGCGACGCAGAACCGAGAATCCTTCAAGTGGGCCACCGGTTGAACGCTGGGTCACAAGCGTCCCGGACAATTACGTCGCGCCAATGCACGGCTCCCCTGAATGGACCGCGCGCGCAACCGAGCTCATGCAACGCAACCGCCTCGAAGATTTTGATGAGTTGTGCCGATTGATGGGTGCTGGAGAAACTTCAGTCGCCGCGGTGGTTAGGATCAGGCTGAAGGTGGTTTGAGGCCTTTACCGGAGGCGCTCGTCATGAAGCTTTTCTCAATTCTGATCGGGATCTCGTTGAGCTTCTATTTGACAGACAAGCTCTACTCGGACGGACGCGTCATCGACAAGGCCCAGATCATGGGACGTCAGATAGCTGCAAGTTTCGGATGGTGATATTTCAGCGAGTACTTGAAGGTGTGGTCGGATGGCCGAAACCGGTTCTTTTTTGCAAGAATTAGACGACGCGGTTTCGCGCGGATCGCCGGAAAGCAGTTTGAACGCTTTGTGGCATGCAACCGATCTGTTGATTTCCGGACGGTACACCGAAGAGCAGATCTGGATCTTCGGAGAAGTGATAGGGCGACTCGCGGAAGAGATCGAGGTGGCGGCCCGCTCCCAGCTCGCCACGCGGCTGGCACACAGCGAAAACGCGCCGTTTAGCGTGATCCTGAAACTTGCATTTGACGATTCGATCAACGTCGCGGGTCCCATCCTGCGGGAGTCGGAGCGTATCGATGTTCGAGCCCTGGTGGCGAATGCCAGATGCAAAAGCCAACAGCATCTTCTCGCGATTTCCAAGCGAAGGTCCATCAGCGACGCCGTTACAGATGTGCTGATTGCGCGCGGCAATCAGGAGGTCGTGGCCTCGGTCACAGCAAATCACGGTGCCCGCTTTTCAGACCTTGGCTTTTTGCACCTGCTCAAGCGATCCGAGGGCGATTCCATTCTTGCCGAAAATCTCGGAGCCCGAACCGACATCCCCCGGCACGTGTTCCAGCAATTGATCGCGAAGGCGTCCGACGATGTGAAAAAGAAACTCGAGCAAGAACAGCCCGAGGCGGGAAACCAGGTTCAAACCGTGGTCACGGATGTCACCGGCGCGCTGCATGCGAAGTTCGGACCCGCATCGAAAGACTACTTCGCCGCGAAACGAACAGTTGGAGCGCTGCATCAATACGGCAATTTGAATGAGGATAAGATTTTTGAGTACGCTCAGTCGCACAAGTTCCACGAGGCTACAGTAGCGCTATCCTTGTTGTGCGCCCTGCCTGTCAACGTGGTGGAGCGAGCGCTGGCCGACAAGAACAGGGAAATGGTGCTGATCCTGTCCAGGGCCATCGACCTGTCATGGCCGACGACCATGTCGTTGCTGTTCCTGGGCGCGACGGATCACCGAATTGCGTCGGGCGACTTGGAGCGGATGAGGCAGGAGTTTGCCCAGTTTAACATCGAGACATCGAGGAAGGTTCTGAGATTCTATCAGTCGCGCAAGGAATACGCAGCCGTCGCCTCCGGCTAGAGCCCCTGAACAACCACGGTTCGGATCGATGCAGATATTGGCTTCCCGAAAGTACGCCGTCCTAAATTACGATACGCTTGCCGAATATATTGGCCGCGATACCCTGCTGCGTGGATGGGACGGCACATTCCTTTTGCACATGTCGTCCGAGGGCACGCCCGACGCCGAGGACCGACTGCTGTGTCTTGAGGCGAGAGATGCGATTCTCTGGCTCAATCAATCGCCCGAAGAATTCGGATCATTCTGGGAAGCATAGTAGCGTTGGATCGAGACCGCATTCCTTCGATCATCTCAAGTTGCGTGCATTTCGAGTTGAGCGATCCGGGCGGGATTGCCTTTCCAGCCCATCATTAAATCAGAATTCGCCCGATTGGATAGTCCTGGCCATTCAATTTGAGGAGCTGGCTCACGATCTTTCCGAGGTACATTCCAAAAATCTCGCTCTAAATGGGGGCGACGCAGCTGAGAACTGGCGTGAAGCTGGAACGTTGGCTTTATCTTCTCCAATTGAAAATTCTTGATTGAACCCCGCTCGCGCGACGTCCCGAAAGAAACACTGAAGCAATGGATCGAACAATCGCACTTCAGCGTCGCGTTACCGATTGAAATACTTCCATTTTCAGCACAAAACTTGCGACAGCTCACTACTTGTATCTTTGCCGCCAAGCATCGTCTGCCCAATATTGTACATAGCGGACAGCCCGCGCGATCAGGTTTCGATCTTCCGAATAATTTTTCGCCCTTCGTTGGTGAGTCGGAGCAGTTCAGGCGAGGCAATGCGTCTTCTCATCCAGATTGTCGCGCTACAGATTACGGCTGTGCGGTGATTGACCATGCGCTGGCGGGCACGATGTAGAGCCTGGATATCCCGCTGCTCGACTGTCTTCTTTGGAACAAACGAGATATGCGGTTGGCGCGCGGCCGTGCAGATCGCTTCAGCGTCATTGCCGTCGTTCTTCTGCCGGCGCACAAATAGCTTCACATATTGCGGGCTGATGATCCTCACCCGATGGCCGAGCGCTTCGAACTTACGAGCCCAACAGAACGCGCCTGTGCAAGCTTCGATCACGATCGTGCACTGATCAATCTGCGCAAGCACTTCGAGGAGCTGATCGCGTGTCACCCTGCGCTTTATCACGACGCCACCGTTTCCGTTGACGCCGTGAAGCTGAAATACGTTCTTGGCGATATCGACGCCTAGGGTCTCAATGGTCATGACAGCTCTCCTTTCTGTGGCAGGCTCTCAGCCTGTGCTAGGGTAGGAGAGCCGTCCATCCCATTAGGTAGAAGAAAGTCTCCGCCGGCATGGGCGTGAGTGCGCGGCACCTCACTTTGCCGCGTCTGAAGAAGGGCTTCGCTCGACTGCGCAAGGCGCTGGACAAGGAACTGTCCGAGCTCGATGACGACATCTCCGATCACGTGCGGGAATCACCGACCTGGGCCGAGAAGGAAGACTTGCTCGCCTCGGTGCCCGGTGTCGATCCGACTATCGCACGCACGTTAATCGCCGAATTTCCGGAGTTGGGAATGCTTGATCGGCGGCAGATCGCGGCGCTCGCCTGTCTGGCGCCGTGGCGCCCGGCGGTCCGGCCAGTGGCGCGGCAAGAGCTTCATCGGCGGTCGCCGATTGAGCGTGCGCCGCGCACCGTTCATGGGCGCTATGGTGGCAGCACGCTACAATCCGACACTCAAGCTGCTCCGCGACAAGCTCGTCGCTGCCGGCAAACCCAAGCTCGCGGCGATCATCGCCGTCGCTAGAAAGCTGCTCACCATCTTCAACGCCATCCGGCAAGACGAAGCCCCATGGCAGCCAAAAAACGCTTGACCGGAAAGACAGTCGCTCTCCCCGCGCTGATCCGACTTAAGGTATAGGAAAGCCCGATCGCCGCATCGGCTTTATCTGCGAGACTTATAGGCCCTTGGAATGCCACCTTTGAGGCATGGGCTTTCTGAAGCACACAATAGGTTTGAGCCGAACGGATTTGATCACAGATTGCCTCGCCGAGATTCGGCAATGGCCTGGCTGCGAAACGGTCCACGAAATTGCCATCCTCGCTGAGGGCGAAACCGGTTTATTGGTCCGCGTTGTTCGGTATGGCGCAGCAAAAGAAAAGGTCGCGGACCGGGCGGCCCTGGCCATTCAAAGAGAAAAGTCACGACACTATCATTTGAATTATGACTGATGACAATTTTGGTACGTCCGAGAAATCGACTAACCATGGAGCGTCGCGGCGTCGAATATCGGATCATCCAAGGCATCAAGCCTGGCGATTGTTCGCCGGCAATCTGGTGGTGAAGCCTTCCACGCCGGTGCTACGCGTTTTAATTTTCGCGCCGAGTTGCTGGGCAATGGCTTGCTCAACGCCGTCTTGCTGGCATCCTTTACGCTGCTGGCACCGACCGCACCGGTGCCTGTCATGACAGCGCTGGTGTTTGCCGGCGGGATGGACCCGCTCGATGCAGTTCACCGCCCTCACCACCATGGCCTCTGCCGACATCCCTCAGCGGCAGATTCGCGCGGCGAATACGCTATTCAGCACGGTGTTTCAGCTGGCGCTCGGGCTGGGCACTGCGCTCGGCGCGGTGGCCATCATTCGGCCCCGGGGCGAGTGGCTGGCGCCGCTTATCAGCCTCGACCGGTGGCCCGCGGCACCGTTCCGCCTCGCTTCGTCGTTGGGACGCCGACGGCGTTGGCCGGCATGATCGATAGCAGCGCCTGGCCCGCGACCGCCCGGCGTCGCCTGCCCGCAGCGGCGTGCAAAGCCGGTCGTGGTAGGTTGACGTCAGGCCGGGGCGGCGATCACGCTCGTGCCCGGCAAAAAATTATATAACTATTTCAATAACATAAGAGTTCGCAGTTTTATTCTGAATGGCGCACCACTCAAAGAATTGAAAATAAAACCTTCATCTTTGTCCGTCATGAGCGGAAATGCCTGACACTTCCAACCCGCCGATGCGTGCATGGGGGCGGCCGCCGGTCGCCATCACGAGACCAAAGACGATCTCATCGCGGCGTGGTCCATCCCAGATGGTCATTTCCGCAGTCCCGAAATGACTGCGGACATAGGCAGCTTCGATGTGCCCGAGCGGCACCATGAGTCGGGAGCCAAGGCCGCCAACGGTTTTCGCCGCGGGAACGATGGCCTTGGGCTGGCCAAGGACTTCGCGCATCGCCCAGCCGCCCGCCTCATGCCACACCGCACCCTGCTCAAGCTCGCCGTCTTCGCCAACAATCATGCCCTTTCCATAGGCCTCGATTTTGTCCTTGCCGCCAAGCTGCTGAACCAGCTCAGTCGCGAGCTCGCGGCCGAGATCGCGCAGCTCGGCCTGAAACGGCATGAGATCCGGCTCATAACGGCCCGCGAAAGGATTGCGGATGATCGCCAGCGCGGTACCGACCCGAAGCGGCACCGCCAGCCGCGGGCCGCGCTCATGCCAGATCGTCTCAACTGAAATCTGCGTCTTGCGGATGTCATACGGCATTATCGGTTTGATCCGGTCTGCGAGAGAGAATGGTGATGAAGCGACCGTCTTGCTCGCTTATTCGTCGATCACCGGATTGCTCAGGATGCCGAGCTTTTCGATCTCAACCTCGACGACATCGCCGGCTTTCAGGAAGATCGGAGGCTTGCGTGTAAAGCCGACTCCGGCGGGAGTTCCGGTCGCGATGACGTCGCCGGGGACAAGATCGAAGATCTCAGACGAATAATTGATCAGCCTCTGGATCGAGAAAATCAGGTGAGATGTATCTGAAGACTGGACAACGGCACCGTTGACGCGGGTTTCGAGTTTAAGCTTGGTGGGATCACTCACTTCGTCAGTGGTCACAAGCCACGGTCCGAACGGTCCGGTGCCCACGAAGTTCTTGCCGGCGGCAATCTGCTGCGCGTGCCTCTGATAGTCGCGGACGCTGACATCGTTGTAAATCGAATAGCCGGCGACGTGGCTCATGGCCTCGCTCTCCGGAATGTGGCGGCCGCCTTTTCCGATGATGACAGCAAGTTCGCCTTCCCAGTCCAGATGCGTCGAAACCTTGGGACGGATCACCGGCTGGTTGTGCCCCACCTGAGAACGCCAGACCCGCAGGAAGATCGGTGGGAATTCGGTGATCTGGCGGTCCATGCCGTGAGCGACCGCTTCCTTGTGATGATCCATGTAGTTTCGAACCGCGCAAATGATCTTTTCGGGCCGCGGGATCACCGGCAAATAGCTGATGTCGGTCAGCTTCACGCTCGGCTTGTGCGCGGCGACGATCTGATCGCGCCTGGCGAAGTCGGGGCTCGCGATGAAGTCCGCCAGCGTCGGAAATTGCGGGAGTGCCTTGCCGAGATCGATGATCGCATCGTTGACGACCGCTCCCCAGCTTTCTCGCTGCTGGTGGGAAAATGACAGGAGCTTCATATCCGGGCCTTTCTGCTCGACCTTGAAAGAGGACGAAATTTTCTATTTTCGTCAGTTTACAGTATTTTCGAAAATCTATTCCGGCAAGAGGCCGGTACACCTATTTTGGTGGATTTGGCTAGATGGGGTGGTCGCAAGGGGGCGCCCGCGTCCGGCCGCTGCGGTTGTGCCGGTCAGGGCTGCGTCAGCAAATGCGATGCGTATTTGACGACGTTATCCGAAGTGCTGCGGATATGCCGATCGATCAGGGAAATGGCGAGATCGGTGTCGCGTGCGATCGCGGCCTGCATGATAGCCCTGTGTTCGCCGACCTTGTCGCGCGATTGCGGACGGAACATCGACGACAGGTTTCGGTAGCGTTCGGCGCGCTCGAACAGCGAGGCGCGGATGCCGAGCAGCGTTGGTGAAGCGCCGCCTGACACCAATGCCTCATGAAACTGGCGGTGAGCGATCTTCCATTCGGGATCTTCGACGTGATTGCCGGACAGCCGTTCTTCGATGCGTCCGAGGCGGTGCAACGTCGACATAACCGCTATTTCCCAGTCATCGCCGCCATTTTCGATAGAGCGCTTAAGCAGTTCGATCTCGATCAGAACCCTCGTGTTTGTGACATCGAACAGGTCCTCCGTCGTGACCGGGGCTACGCGAAAGCCGCGCTGTTCCTCGGCGATGACGAGGCCGTCGGCGGTCAGCGACGTCAGCGCTTCGCGCAAAGTGGTGAAGCTTGCTCCGAACGCGAGTCGCAGGGCGTCGAATTTCAACGGCTCGCCGGGCTTCAGCCGGCAGGCGACAATATCCTGGCGAAGCCGGTGCGTGATATCGACGGCCAGCGTTTTGCCGAACTCTTTGCGCGATCGGACGGCTGGAGCGGTCATGGGTTTGCCTTCGATCGAGGTGGTATTTGCTGCTTTGCCGTGGCTCAACATGACGCGCTCAGACGGATATTGCAATAATTTTCGTAATAGGTATTATTTTCGAAAATAGACCGTGGCCCTGCCACTTCATACGGGTTTTGATCATGAAAGCTGTGTTGGTGCACCGTCCTGGCGGCCCCGAGGTGCTCGACTATGTCGATCTCGCGATCCCTCTGCCGGGTCAGCACGACGTGCAAATTCGCGCGGAGGCCTTTGGTGTCGGCCAACCGGACGCCTTGATCCGACGCGGCATCTACAAGTGGATGCCGCCGCTGCCGGCCAATCCAGGCAACGATGTTGCCGGGCGCGTTTCTGCCGTCGGCGAAGGCGTCACGGATATCGCCGTCGGGCAGAAGGTGCTTCTCAGCGCTCGCGATCTGTCCCAGCGCGGCGGATGCTACGCGGAATATGTCGTCGCTCCGGCGGACGCCGTACACATCCTTCCCGAAACGGTCGATCTTCAGGAGGCGGTGTGTCTGGCGAACTATCAGGTCGCCTGGGCCCTGCTGCACGAATGCGGTAACCGCAATCCTGCTGACAGCGTGCTGGTGATCGGCGCTGCGGGTGGCGTCGGGACATCGATCGTCCAGCTTGCGAAGCTATCAGGCATGACCGTGATCGGCACCGTGAGCACCGATGAGAAGGCGAGATTCGCCAAGTCCAACGGCGCAGACCATGTGATCTTCTACCGCGATGAAGATGTCGTGGCGCGGACACGCGAACTGACCAGTGGCCGCGGTGTCGGGCTCGTCCTCGATCACGTCTGCGGGCCCGAATTTGTTTCCTATCTCGGCGTGCTGGGCAAATGGGGCACGCTCGTGTCCTACAACGCCTTTGCCGGCCTGCCGGAAGAAAACCTGATGGGCGAGATGCGCAAGTATCTCGATATCTGTCCTGCCGTACGCTGCTTTTCTTTTCACATCTACGATCACGATCGGGAGGCCCGCCGTGCGATCATGCGCCAGGTGATCTCCGCCCTCGAACGGCGGTCGATCAAGCCGGCCATTTCGGCGCGATTGAAGCTTTCCGAGGTGAGAGAAGCCCACGCGCTTCTCGAGTCCGGCGCGGCACTCGGCAAAATCATTATGACCCCGTGAAGGGAGCGGGTGTCTTTTCGAATCGGGATGCGGAGAAATCCATGATCAAAGTCAAACGCATCAGGCATGCGACGTTTGCGACGCCCGATATCGGCCGGCAAATCGACTATTATCAGTCGGTGATTGGGCTCGGTATCGTCGCGCGCGACGCAAGGCGCGCCCTCATGGCGACCGACTCGGACCAGCTCGCCATCGTCCTGGAAGCCGGCGACAGGCCACTGCTCAAACGCCTGGCGTTCGAAATCGCGCCGGACGTCGATCTGGCGGATCTTCGCACGAAGCTCTCTGCGGCCGGAGTAACCGCCGAAATCCGCAGCGACCATCTTCCCGGGATCGCCCGGTCATTGACGTTCAGTGATCCCGAAGGAACGGAGATCGAGCTGATCGCAGGCTGGACGTCCAGTCCCGCTCGGGAAGCGATCGGCGGCGTTGCGGCGGACAAGCTCGGTCATGTCGCGCTGTACACAAGCGATCCCCTGGCGACATCGAAATTCTATGCCGACGTGCTGGGCTTCCGGGTGTCCGACTGGATCGAGGAGTCCTTCGTCTTCATGCGCTGCGGCTTCGACCATCACTCCGTCAATTTCGCGCGGGGCGCGACGCGGCGTCTGCACCATGTCGCCTTCGAGTTGCGCGATGCCTCGCACATGCTGCGCGCCTGCGATCTGCTGGGGCGCAAGAAACTGCCAATTCTGTGGGGCCCGGTCCGACACGGCCCTGGTCACAATGTCGCGGTCTATCACCGCAATCCCGATGGTCACCTGGTTGAGCTGTTCTTCGACCTCGACCGGATGATCGACGAAGACCTTGGTTATTTCGAACCGCGGCCGTGGCACCGGGATCGTCCGCAGCGGCCCAAAGTCTGGGTCGGGTTGCCCCGTGACATCTGGGGGCTTTCGCCGTCAGCGGAGCTTTCGGAGTTCGAACGGAAGAAGACCTAGGCAGATTGCTACCAACAAGGCTGCCATCAGAGCGGCCAATCGGTTCAACGGTGACCTCGATGCGAGCATTCGCGGCGAGGCCCGAAATAAAAATACGCATCAGGGAGCGACGATGATGGGCAGTGTTCGGAATTTATCCTCGGGCAAAAGTCTTGCGCTTTTCATGGCGTGGGCGATCTCAGCCATCCTGATCGGGACGGTCGACGCCGCCGCGCAAGCGTATCCGAATCGGGTCATTCGTATCGTGCACGGCTTCGCGGCAGGGGGCGCGGCCGATACGTTGTCTCGTATCGTGGCGGACGGCCTCTCCAGGAAGCTGGGGCAAACTGTCATTGTCGACGCGAAGCCGGGCGCCGGAGGCAATATTGCTTCCGATGCCGTCGCCAAGTCGGCGCCGGACGGCTACACGCTCGGCCTTGTCACCGGCGGTCACGCGATTTCGGCTGCACTTTACAAATCGCTGCCCTATCAACCCGTCGATGGCTTCGAGATGATCTCCACCATCGTTTATTATGCCTTGGTCGTTGCCACGCGCAGCGACTATCAGACGAAAACGCTCGGCGAACTGATCGCGCTGGCGAAAGCCAAGCCGGGAACCCTGAGCTTCGGCTCGGTCGGCTTCGGGAGTACGCATCATCTCGCCGGCGAACTCCTGAAGACAACGGCCGGCATTGACGTGGTGCACGTGCCTTACCGCGGCGATTCTCAGGCGATCACCGCGCTGCTTTCAGGCGACGTGCCTTTGATTGTAGGGACCAGCGTTCTTCTCGCGCCGCAAATCGAGAGCGGTGCGGTGCGCGGTTTGGCTGTGACGTCCTCGAAACGCAGCGCATTACTGCCCAACGTTCCATCTGTCGACGAGGCCGGTCTGAAGGGCTTTGACGTCCGAACATGGGCCGGATTGCTGGCGCCGAAAGGCACGCCTGCGGATGTTGTCGCCGTGCTCAACAAGGCCGTTCAGTCGAGCCTGGCGGACCCGGATATCAAGGCCCGACTGGAAGCCGCGATCGGAGGAGAAGTCCGTGGCAGCACATCCGTGGAAATGCGCGAACTTGTCATCGCGGAAATCGCGAAATGGACTGCGGTGATCGATACGGCAAAAATACCAAGGCTCTGAACACTAACTATTAAATTATACGGCGATTTCAATGATGTAGAAGAGCGCAATAACGCATCGCTCGTGCCGTTGCCTGCATCGCGCCGATGGGTGTGCGAGAGCTGATCGAGCGTTGTGCTCAAACGACGTCGGCGAGCGATTGGCCATTAAGGTCAATGCTTAGACCATCCAAAGCGAGGTCGTTGAGTTCGCCGCCCATCGCCTTGATGCTTTCCTCGCGGATCAGCGACATTAGCCCGCGGCGCAGCCCGAGGAATTCCGACGACATCATCATCGATTGCTGTCGCGGCCGCTCCAGCGGAATCTTGATCTCCGCCTTGATGGTGCCGGGACGCGCCGTCATGCAATAGACCCGGTCCGACAAAAAGATCGCCTCGTCGATATCGTGGGTCACGAACAGCACGGATATTTTCAGCCGCTGCCACATGTTGGTGAGGATCTGCTGCATGATGACGCGGGTCTGCGCGTCGAGCGCGCCGAACGGCTCGTCGAGCAGCAGCACCTTGGGGCCGGTGGCGAGCGCGCGGACGATGCCGACGCGCTGCTTCATGCCGCCGGACAGGCTGTCCGGATACTTGTTCTCGAACGCTGTCAGGCCGGCGAGGCCGAGCAGCGTGCGCGCGGCGCGGTCGCGGCTCGATTTGTCGAGGTGCTTCATCTTCAAGCCGAATTCAACGTTGCCTTTCACTGTCTTCCAGGGAAACAGCGAATACTGCTGGAACACGATGCCGCGATCCGCGCTCGGGCCATCGATCGCTTCGCCGTCGAGCGTGACGTCGCCCTCAGACGGCTTGAGAAAGCCGGCGACGGCATTGAGCAGCGTGGACTTGCCGCAGCCGGACGGACCGACGATGGAGACGAACTCGCCGGGATTGACATGGATCGAGGCATTGCAGACCGCCTCGACCGGCCCCTCCAGCGTGGGATAACTCAATCCGAAATTCCGGACGTCGACAAAACCCTTGGTGGGCTGGCTTGCGATCGTTTCACTCATGTTCGGTTCCATGGCATGACGAGACGTCCCAGCCCCCGGATCAGCGCGCTCGATCCAAGGCCGAGGATCCCGATGCAGATCATCCCCAGCGCGATGTCGGCGTATTGCACCAGCGAATAGGCTTCCCAGGTGAAATAGCCGATGCCGAATTGTCCGGAGATCATCTCGGCCGCGATTAGCGACACCCAGGCCACGCCCATGCCGACCGTCAGGCCGGTAAAGATGTGCGGCAGCGATGCCGGGAAATACACCTCGCGGAAAATCGAGACCTCGCGGGCGCCGAGGCATTGCGACGCGCGCACTAAAACCGGATCGACCAATGACATGCCGTGCAGAGTATTGACGAGGACCGGAAAGAACGCGCCGAGGAACGTGATGAAGACGATGCTTTGCTCGTTGGTCGGCCACAGCATGATCGCTATCGGCACCCATGCAATCGCGGGAATCGGGCGTAGGATCTCCGTGACTGGAAACAGGATCTCGTGGACCAGCTTGAACCGCCCCATCACCAGGCCGAGCGGGACGGCAATGATGGCTGCCAGCGCGAAGCCGAACAGGATGCGGCGACAGCTCAGCATCACGTGCATGAAGAATTTCGTGTCATGCATCGCGCGCGTCAGGCTTTCATAGACTGCGGCGGGCGAAGGTACGTTGGTGAAGCGGACGAAGAACACCACGCGATAGATGGTCAGCAGATGCCAGGCGAGCAGGAACAGTACCAGCGAGATCGCGCCGATCAGCACGGCACGCAATCCGCCGCGGTTCACGAGATACCAGCGCGTGAGATAGGGCCACACGCCAACTTGCGCCATGATCGGTGGAACGCCGGCTGCCGCTCCGGGCTGGGATGAAGACGTCACAGGCTCGGGCATCACCGGAGCTTGCCGGTCTCGTCGAAGCGCAGAGCTCACCACCTTAACCTCCGCTGACGGCTGATTTGAGTGCGTCGTCGAAGCCGAGCACCTTGCCCTTGATCTTGCTTGCGTAGGCTTCCGCATCCTTCTTCAGCAGGAACGGCGCAATCTCGCTTTTGTCCGCACCGACCGCAAAGAAGGCCTGGTCGGCGAACAGCTTGATGCCGCGCGCCGTATCGAACACGTAAGCAACGTTGATTTTCTTGCCCTTGGCCTTGATTTCGGCGTAGGCGCCGAGCGTGCAGGCCGCGCTACTGAAGGGCTCGATGGCGCCGCCGTCGATCCAGATCTCGCCGGCCTTGCGCGGATCGGTGATCGTCTTTTTGCAGAAGGCATCCTCCCCTTTGACTTCGTAGTTCTGCGTGCTCTTCAGTTGAGCGTCGTAATCCAGATTCAGCTCGGCATAGGCCTTGCGCAGATAGCTGTCATCGACCCACTTCTTCGGATCGAACTCCTTCATACGGCCGAGCGCCTGCAACACCTTGACGTCGGTGGCGGCGGCATCGATCAGCGCGGGCTTGATGGTGGGGTCGGTGGTCATGTTGCCGCCCGGGCCGAGGAAGATGTAGACCACTTCCTTGTTGATGCCGGTCCACTCCTGGATCTTCTCGGCTGCAAGTTTGGGATCGGAGCGCAGCCAGGCGTTGGCTGCGATTACCGCCTTCAGATAGGCGACGACCACTTCCGGATATTTTTCGGCGAAGTCGGTGCGCACCACGACGCCATGCCAGGTCGGCAGGTTGGTCTCGACGCCGTCGAAGATCTTGCGCGCGAAACCGCGGAACGGCAGCAGTTCGGCGAACGGCACGAAGTCGGCGTGGGCGTCGATCTTCTTTTCCTGCAGGTTGGTGGAGCCAACCTCCGGGCTCTGGCTCACCAGCTGGAAATAGTCAGCCGGCCAGCCCTTGTCCTGCATCGCCTTCAGCACCATGCCGTGCGCGGCCGAGCCGAAGGGAACGCTGACCAGCTTGCCCTTGAGGTCGGAGAGTTCGTAGTAGGGCGAATCCTTGTGCACGACCAGGCCATTGCCGGAGCCATCGAGACTGTAGGCTGCGACCGCGATCAGGCGGCTCTTGCTTTCCGGATTGCTCTCGAAGGTGAAGCCGTTCACCACCAGCGGATAGTCGCCCATGGCGCCGAACTGCAGCTTGTTGGCCATCATGCCATTGGTCACCGGCGGCCCGGACGTGAAATTCTGCCACTCGTAGTCGAATTTGATATTGGCGTATTTGCCGTCCTTCGGCAGATACTTGTCCATCAATTTGAGTTGGCGGATGATGACGCCGGTGGTCGCGGTATTGGTCGTGGTGTCCTGGGTGCCAATTCCGATTGTCACCGTCGTTTGGGCATCTGCCTGACCGGCAAGAAGCAGCGCTGCTGTGGCGACGGCGGAAAATGTGCGATATCCCAGATTGCGAACCATTGCAGACCCTCTCGGTGTTTGATGCGCTTCGGGTATTGCCCCGGTGTCGCCGATATCCTTTGTCGATACCTTCGATCGAGCAAACGTCGTCGCATGCAAACGGTCGATTAGTTGCCGTGAAAGGATCTCGTGCTTAGTCCTTAAGCAATTCGGTCAGAGCCAGCCGTATCCGTAGGCAACGCCTCAGTCGCCCAGCCCCTTCATTTCCTGCAGCAGGTCAGCTCTCCGAACGATGATCCGCGATTTACGTGAGGCAACGATATCCTTGTCCTGCATACGCTTGAGGCTGATGGTGACCCATTGGCGCGTGGCGCCGACCATGTGGGCGAGATCGGCATGCGTAAACGCAGCACCGATCAGGATGCCGTCGGGGTCTTCCACCCCGTAAAGTTCGACCAGGTGCAGCAGCAGGTGGGCGAGGCGCTCGGTGATAGAACGCGTGCCGAGCATTTGCGCCAGCGCCGAGTAGCATTTGCCTTTGAAGGTCAGTCCTTCGATCAATCCGATCGCGAGATTGGGTACCTCGACCACGAGCGCGCGTAATTCCTTGCCCGGAAGCTGCACGACACTGCTGTTGCTGGTCGCGACGCCTGACCATTGGTGTACGCCGGCGCCGAACACTTCGGGACCGCCGACGAAATTGCCGGGATGCCAGTACGCCAGGGTAATCTCCCGGCCCGATGGTGCGGTATAGAAAACGCGAATGCGGCCGGTCTCGATCAGATAGATGCCGTCGTGCTTCGCGCCCTGGTTGAACAGCGTCTGGCCGCGATAAAGCACCTTGCGGCGGCCGTGCTTGAGAACGGATTCGCGTTCGCGCGGCGTCAGCGTTTCGAACAGAGAGGGCGCGCCGCCAAGTGATCGCGCGCTCTCAGTGAGCAACAAGGACTGGCCGCCGGCTACCGCCGGTATCAACGCGCGAGGCGTCTTGGTTGCCTGATTCGAGGTCGTATTGATCGCCGCATTAATTTGCATCGCGCGCTCCAGACTTAAAATCAGTCTAAATGCGCAGCAAGCCTTGTGCCAATCCAAACTCTGCGGCGTTTGAAGCAGCTTACGACCGCGTCAAGGGGGAATTGGAGAAGAGAACAACCGTTTCCCGTCAGGCCTCAGCTTCGTGCAAGCCGAGTAGAAATGCCCACGGATAAATCCCGCGCGCATGCCCATCGGAGAAGGCAATATTGATCGCATAGTCACCGATCGGCGACACCTGCGTGACGGCAATGCCATCGAAGCTCTGCGGAAACACGCCGTCGATCCGCGCGCGCAGGCAATGGGCGCATTTGCAGGCGCCGCGTAAACGCCCGGCACTCAGCCGCATCGCGTCGCCGGCGGCCGTCGTCAGATCGAGGAAGCTGAGATCGTCGCTGACGGCAATATTAGTCGGTGCGGGAACAGGCTGCGCAAGAAGAGCGGGCGGCGCTGCGGGCTGGGTCATGGCAATTCTCCGACCTTTTCATATGACCACGCCGTGCCAGCGGCCTACAGCAATTAATTGCCGTAAGAGGGCATTCTACGAAGGCGTGATGGCAAGCCTGGAAAGCCACAGTTTGGGTCTGCTGACAACTAATTGCTATCGTGGTGCGCGCAGCTGCCTATCCTGAACCTCAAATCCATTTCGTACGTACGGAATGGACCATGCTCCGAACCAGGCGAAGGATTGAGCGATGGCGATGGACGAAATTCTCGACGGCCTCTCTGAAGTGTCCTGCGACGTGCTGGTGATCGGCGGCGGAACCGCGGGGCCGATGGCGGCGCTGAAGGCGAAGCTGAAAAATCCGAAAGCCAATGTCGTCCTCTTGGAAAAGGCCAATGTGAAGCGCTCCGGCGCGATCTCCATGGGCATGGACGGGCTCAACAATGCGGTGATCC
>JAQGKA010000475.1 GCA_028290355.1 Tardiphaga sp.
GCGTGGTCTCCGAGATCACCGAGTCGAACGGCTCGTCCTCGATGGCTTCGGTCTGCGGCGCATCGCTCGCGCTGATGGATGCGGGCGTCCCCCTGAAGCGGCCGACGGCGGGTATCGCCATGGGCCTGATCCTAGAAGGCGAGCGTTTCGCCGTTCTCTCCGACATTCTCGGCGACGAGGATCATCTCGGCGACATGGACTTCAAGGTCGCCGGCACCGACACCGGCCTCACCTCGCTGCAGATGGACATCAAGATCGCCGGCATTACCGAGGAGATCATGAAGGTCGCTCTCGGTCAGGCGAAGGAAGGCCGCATTCACATTCTCGGTGAGATGTCGAAGGCGCTGAACAACGCCCGCGCCGAACTCGGCGAATACGCGCCGCGCATCGAGACGTTCAAGATCCCCACCGACAAGATCCGTGAAGTGATCGGCACCGGCGGCAAGGTGATCCGCGAGATCGTCGAAAAGACCGGCGCCAAGGTCAACATCGACGACGACGGCACCGTCAAGGTGGCGTCATCCGATGGCGAGTCGATCAAGGCCGCTATCAAGTGGATCAAGTCGATCGCGTCTGACCCGGAACTCAACGCGATCTATGACGGCACCGTCGTCAAGGTCATGGAGTTCGGTGCGTTCGTGAACTTCTTCGGCGCCAAGGACGGCCTCGTGCATATCAGCCAACTTGCTTCAGGCCGTGTGCAAAAAACCTCCGACGTCGTCAAGGAAGGCGACAAGGTCAAGGTCAAGCTGCTCGGCTTCGACGATCGCGGCAAGACGCGTTTGTCGATGAAGGTGGTCGATCAGGAAACCGGCGAAGACCTCGAAGCCAAGCAGAAGGCCGCCGAGGGCGCGACCGCTGCGGAGTAAGCTTCGCTGATACGAAATGCGAACAGGGCGGCCGAAAGGCCGCCCTTTTTGTTGGGTGGCGTCTCACGTTGGAGCGCTGCCTCGTTTCCCGGACGCGGTGCGGCATTCTTATGCCGCTCCGCAGATCCGGGATTCCGGTTTCTTAGCTACCGGAGCCCCGGATCTGCAGCGCACCACGTCGCTTCGCGACGTATTGCGCAGCGTCCGGGGAACGAGACAGCATTTGGTAAGCCCACTGCGTGCTACCGCCGCTGCGTCACTATGCCCGGCAGTGAAACCGGCCGACACTGCGTCGCGTAATTGTTTCGCACGAACGCCATTTTATCCCGCTACCACTACCCACGCAGCCGAGCATCCGCTCACCCCATGCCACGGAGAACCCCGATGTCATCGATGTCCCGCCGCCACCTGATGATGGCCGCCACCGGCCTTGCCGCTGCCGTCGCCACGCCGCGCATCGTGCATGCGCAGGCCGCCGCACCGACTGCAGCGACGCCGTTTACGCTGCCGCCGCTGACCTATCCGATCGCGGCGTTCGAGCCGCATATCGACGCCAAGACCATGGAGATCCATCACGACCGGCATCACCAGGCCTACGTCACCAACCTCAACACCTTTGCCAAGGACAATCCGCAGATCGCGGCGAGCCCGATCGTCGATGTGCTCGGCAAGCTCGGCGATGTGCCGGAAGCGATCCGCACCGGCGTGCGCAACAATCTCGGCGGCCACGCCAACCACACCATGTTCTGGCAGATCATGGGCCCGAACGGCGGCAAGCCGGACGGCGATGTGCTCGCCGCGATCGATAGCGACCTCGGCGGTATGGAGAAATTCCAGACCGACTTCAACGCCGCCGGCGGCCGCCAGTTCGGCTCCGGCTGGGTGTTCGTCATCGTCGACAAATCCGGCAAGCTGTCGATCGAGACCCGTCCGAACCAGGACACCCCGATCATGGACGGCAAGCGCGCGCTGATGGGCAACGACGTCTGGGAGCACGCCTATTATCTGACCTACCAGAATCGCCGCCCGGACTATCTCAAGGCGTGGTGGAATACGGTGAACTGGAAAGTGATCGGCGAACGCTACGCCGCGGCGAAGGCGGGCACGCTGGGGGTCTAAGCTCGACTTCGTGTCCCGGACGCGGTGCAGCGTGAAACGCTGCTCCGCAGAGCCGGGGCCCCGAATCAGCAGCGCACGTGGTCTGTATTAAGTTTTTTAAAAACCAGGCTGTAACCTGGTTTTTACCATTAAATTCCAGGCCTCAGCCTGGTTTTTAGTTCTAATTCCCAGGCCATAGCCTGGTTTTTTAACTTCATTTCACGTAGCCTGCCCCCAGCAAGGGATTTTGCAGGAACCTCCGATGAAAGCCAGCATCCGAAGTCGCGCGCGAAAGGTCCTCGACGACCGCCTGGCGCCCGGCGAGCAAGTCAGGACAGAAATTCGATATAAGCCCCCAGCCAAGGGCTGGATAAGAGCTATTCGCGATGCACTGGGCATGAGTAGCGAGCAACTGGCTCGTAGAGTATCGCTCAGGTCCCAAAGTATTGACGATTGGGAAAAGGCCGAAGCAAACGGCTCGATACAGCTCAAGACCCTGCGCCGGGCTGCTGACGCACTGGACTGCACCCTGGTGTATGCCCTCGTGCCAAAGACATCGCTGGAAAACGCCGTGCATTCGCGCGCTCGCAGGATCGCAATGCGCGACCTGGGGCGCGTGGCACACACCATGAAGCTTGAAGATCAAGCGACGGATGACAGCGATCTGGAAGAGCAGATAAGTGAATATGTTCGCGACAACATAAAGGATCGCGATATCTGGAATGAGCCGTGACAGACCCGTTTCAGGAGCCCGATGGTGCAACCGCTCTGTCTCCGGAAGAGCGGAGAGGGCTACTGCAAACTTGGATCACCAATCGCGCCGACCTCAATAGGGCTGAGGCGCAGAATATATTGAGCGGGACGGCCTGGGCGCGCAGACGTCGGGGCCTCAAGCCGCAAGATATTCTAAACGACCCATACGCCAAGGCATTGCATAAGCAGATGTTCGGTGACGTCTGGAGTTGGGCAGGCAAATACCGGGAGAGGGAAAGCAATATTGGCATCAAACCTCATCTCATCTCGACGGAGGTTGCAGCGCTATTCAACGACGCGCTGTACTGGCTCGAACATCACACGTATGAACCGGATGATCTCGCTGTTCGCCTTCATCATCGGCTCGTAGCGATCCACCCATTCCCCAACGGGAATGGACGTCACACTCGACTAATGGCTGATTTGCTTGTCGAGCGGCTTGGTCGTGAACCATTCACTTGGGGGCGGCGAAGTCTTGCCGAAGTGAGTCAGCTCCGTTCCAGCTACGTCGCGGCACTAAAAGCTGCGGACAATCACACTATCGAGCCACTACAGAAGTTCGCGCGTTCATAGTTTGGGCGAACAGTGCGCGCCATTGAATCCGACTGGCGTCGAACAATCACTGCATAGATTTCGGCTAGGTTCGCTCACACACATCCCTTCACCACATCGCCCAGCGCGGTAAAATCCGCCTTGCGCGGCGAGGTCTTGCGGAATACCAGGCCGATGCTGCGGCCGGGCTGCGGATTTTCCAGCCGCAGGAATTTCACGCGCTCGTCGCGCTGCTCCACATCCGCGGCGATCTGCGGGATCAGGGTGACGCCGTAGCCGCTGGCGACCATCTGCATCACCGTGGAGAGGCTGGAGGCGGCGAAAGCCATGCCGTTGGCGCCGACATTGCGGCCGCGTGCCGTGGCGCAGAACGCCAGCGCCTGGTCGCGCAGGCAGTGGCCGTCCTCGAGCAGAATCAGCCGGCTCTGATCGATGTCGCGGGCCTTCACCCGCGTCTCCGCCGCGCGCGGATCATTCGCCGGCACCGCCAGCAAGAACAAATCGTCGAACAGTTTCAGCGTATCGATATCGGGCTCGCCGAGCGGCAGCGCCAGCATCGCCGCATCGAGCGCGCCGCTCTTGATATCATCGACCAGTTGCCTGGTCTGCGTCTCGCGCAGTTCCAGCCGCAATTCCGGAAACTGCTTTTGCAGCACCGGCAGAATGCGCGGCAGCAGATAGGGCGCCAGCGACGGGATCACGCCGAGCGTCAGCCGCCCGGTCAGCAACCCGCCGCGATGCCGCGCGAAATCGACCAGGTCGCGCGACGCCGCCAGCACGTCCTCGCCGCGTCGCGCGATCTCCCGGCCGACATCGGTCAGCATCACCTCGCCGGGCCGCCGCTCCACCACCTTGACCCCCAGCGTGCGCTCGAGGTCGCGGATCTGCATCGAGAGCGCCGGCTGGGTGACGGCGCAGGCCTCCGCGGCGCGGCCGAAATGGCCGTGTTTGGCGAGGGCGGCGAGATACCGGAGCTGTCGGAGCGTGATCATAGGCGATCAGATAAACTGATCGGAAGCCGAAGACAATTCGACTGGACCTGATGTTAGATATCTTCCAAGGTACGGCTCCAGCGCATTTAGCGAGAGGCGACCCGCGCCTGGCTCTGCCAGCAGCGATTGTCACTGATCAACGTCACCGGGCTGCCGCCTTGCTAGAATACGCTCTGTCCACAGCCGGCAACCCGATTGCCGACAACCAGAATTCCATCACTGCCGGTCCGCGTGGCTCCGTGCTGACGCAGGACCAGAAAATTACAGAACACGATCGGAGAGAATCATGGACGCAAAAACTGACGAGAACGCCGGCAAGTGCCCGGTCGTGCACACGACCGCTGCCAGGGCCAACCGCGACTGGTGGCCGAACCAGCTAGACCTTTCGATTCTCCACCAGCACTCCTCGCTGTCCGATCCGATGGGCGAGGCGTTCGACTACGCGGAGGAGTTCAAGAAGCTCGACTACGAAGCGCTGAAGAATGACCTGCGCAAGCTGATGACCGACTCGCAGGACTGGTGGCCGGCCGACTTCGGCAATTACGGCCCGCAGTTCATCCGCATGTCCTGGCACGCCGCCGGCACCTACCGCCTGAGCGACGGTCGCGGCGGCGCCGGTCGCGGTCAGCAGCGTTTCGCTCCGCTCAACTCCTGGCCGGACAACGTCAACATCGACAAGTCGCGCCGCCTGCTGTGGCCGATCAAGCAGAAATACGGCAACAAGATCTCGTGGGCCGACCTGTTGATCCTCACCGGCAACGTGGCGCTGGAGACCATGGGCTTCCGCACCTTCGGTTTCGCCGGCGGTCGCGCCGACGTCTGGGAACCCGATCAGGACGTGAACTGGGGTGCCGAGACCACGTGGTTGGCCCACCGGCCCCTTGAAGAATTCGACAATCCGCTCGGTGCCACCGAGATGGGCCTGATCTACGTCAATCCGGAAGGTCCGGGCGCCAACGGCGATCCGGTTTCCGCCGCCAGCTTCATCCGCGAGACCTTCAAGCGCATGGCGATGAACGACGAGGAAACCGTCGCGCTGATCGGCGGCGGCCACACCTTCGGCAAGACCCACGGCGCCGCGCCCGAGTCTCACAAGGGGCCGAACCCTGAAGCTGCCGACCTGGAAGCACAGGGCCTGGGCTGGGTCAGCAACTATGGTACCGGGTCCGGTGCAGACGCCGTCGGCAGCGGCATCGAAGTCACCTGGACGCAGACGCCGGCGCAGTGGAGCAACCACTTCTTCGAGAACCTGTTCAAGTACGAATGGGTGCAGACCCGCAGCCCCGGCGGTGCCATCCAGTGGGAGGCCAAGGACGCCGAGGAAGTTATCCCCGACGCGCACGATCCGTCGAAGAAGCACAAGCCGACCATGCTGACCACCGACCTGTCGCTGCGTTTGGACCCGGCCTACGAGAAGATCTCGCGCCGCTTCCTGGAGAATCCGCAGGCCTTCGCCGAGGCCTTCGCCCGCGCCTGGTTCAAGCTGACCCATCGCGACATGGGTCCCCACGCGCGTTACCTGGGCCCGGAAGTGCCCAAGGAAGAGTTGATCTGGCAGGATCCGATCCCCGCGGTCGATCATCCGTTGATCGACGGCTCCGACATCGCCGCACTCAAGGCCAAGCTGCTGGCCACGGGTCTGACCGTGTCTGAACTGGTGAGCACGGCCTGGGCCTCGGCCTCCACCTTCCGTGGCGGCGACAAGCGCGGCGGCGCCAACGGCGCGCGCGTTCGCCTGAGCCCCCAGAAGGATTGGGAGGTCAACCAGCCGGCACAGCTGGCGAAGGTGCTGTCGAGCCTCGAAGCGATCCAGAAGGAGTTCAACGCGTCGCAGTCCGGCGGCAAGAAGGTCTCGCTTGCCGACCTGATCGTCCTCGGCGGCAGCGCGGCGGTCGAAAAGGCCGCGAAGGATGCCGGCCTCAATGTGACGGTTCCCTTCTCTCCGGGACGTGCGGACGCCTCGCAGGAGCAAACCGATGTGGAGTCCTTCGCCGTAATGGAGCCGGTCGCGGATGGCTTCCGTAACTACCTCAAGGGCAAATATGCCGTGCCGGCCGAGGTGTTTCTGGTGGATCGCGCGCAGTTGCTGACGCTGACCGCGCCGGAAATGACGGTTCTCGTCGGCGGCCTGCGGGTCCTTGGCGCGAATGCCGGGCAGTCCAAGCACGGCGTCTTCACCAACAAGCCCGAGACGCTGACGAACGACTTCTTCGTCAACCTGCTCGACATGGCCACGAAGTGGCAGCTGTCCGCTGGTACTGAGGGCGTATACGAGGGGCGTGACCGGAAGACGAACGAGGTGAAGTGGACCGGCACCCGCGCCGATCTGGTCTTCGGCTCGCACTCGCAGCTCCGTGCGCTCGCGGAAGTCTATGCGAGCTCGGACTCCAGGGCGAAGTTCGTGAAGGACTTCGTGGCGGCATGGACCAAGGTGATGAACGCCGATCGCTTCGACCTCGCCTGATCTATCCGGACGCGAAATCGTTTTCGCGCCGAACAACTGAAGCAGAAGCCCCCGCGAGAAATCGCGGGGGCTTTTTTCTTCCTTCTCCCCCGCGCGAAGCGAAGCTTCGCTAGGTGGGAGAGGGGAAGAGAGCGCGGCGCGCCGCCATACCCTTGCACCCTCCCCCGAATCTCCGCACAAATGGCCGATAATTCTCTCAAGGGAGCCTTCGCCATGATGAAATTGTACTGGTCGCCGCGATCGCGGTCGTTTTCGGCGCTGTGGCTGATGGAAGAAACCGGCGTGGCTTACGAGCGCGTGCTGACCGACATCACCACCGGCGCGCAGAAGACGCTGGAATTTCTCACCGTCAATCCGATGGGCAAGGTGCCGGCGCTGCAGGACGGCGAGGCCACCATGGCGGAAGCCGCGGCGATCTGCGCCTATGTGGCGGAGCGCTATCCGGAAGCCGGGCTCGCGCCACCGCTGGGCGACGTGCACCGTGCCAAATACCTGTACTGGCTGTTCTTCGCGCCGAGCTGCATCGAGCCCGCGATGGTGCAACTCGCCACCAAGATCGAAATGAGTTCGGTGTCGGCCGGCTGGGGCGATGCGAAGCGGGTGTTCGACGTGCTCGAAGCCGCGCTGGAAGAAGGCCCATGGCTTCTCGGCGAGAAGTTCTCCGCCGCCGACATCGCCATCGGCGCGGGACTGAATTTCGCGGTCCGCCAGTTCAAGATGATCCAGCCGCGGCCTTCGTTCGAGCGCTACCTCGACCGCTGCGAGGCACGGCCGGCGTTTCAGCGCGCATCAGAATTTGCATCCGGCGCGAAGGTGTAGTTCGGCCGACTCGAAGCACACACCCCGTCATCCTGAGGAGCCGCGCTGTTGCGCGGCGTCTCGAAGGATGGGCCGCGGGCGCTGACCACGCATCCTTCGAGGCTCGCCAAGAGGCTCGCTCCTCAGGATGACGGCGGAGTGTGTGGCGAGCAAACTACTCTGATACCCCGTCGCCCTTCAGCTCATCCGGATGCGGCATCGCGATGATGTTGTAGCCGGAATCGACGAAGTGGATCTCGCCGGTGACGCCGCCGGACAGATCGGACAATAGATACAGCGCGGAGCCACCGAGTTCGTCGAGCGTGACGCCGCGGCCGAGCGGCGAATGCTTCTGCATGAAGCCGAACATCGCGCGCGCATCGCCGATGCCGGAGCCGGCGAGCGTGCGCACCGGACCTGCGGAAATCGCGTTGACGCGAATGCCCTGACGACCAAAGTCGGCGGCGAGATAACGGGTGGAGGCTTCGAGTGCGGCCTTGGCGACACCCATCACATTGTAGTTCGGCAGCATGCGGGTGGAGCCGCCGAAGGTCAGCGTGATGATCGACCCGCCGTCCGGCATCATCTCGGCGGCGCGTTTTGCCACTTCAGTGAAGGAGAAGCAGGAGATCACCATGGTGCGCGAGAAATTCGCGCGGCTGGTGTCGGCATAGCGCCCCTTCAACTCGTTCTTGTCGGAAAAGCCGATGGCGTGAACGACGAAGTCGAGCTTGCCCCACTTCTCCTTCAGCGTCGCGAACAGACCGTCGACGCTGGCGATATCCTCGACGTCGCAGGGCAGCACCAGTTCCGCGCCGAGCGACTGCGCCAGCGGCTTGACGCGCTTGCCGAGCGCCTCGCCCTGATAGGTGAAGGCCAGCTCGGCGCCCTGCGCCGACAACGTTTTGGCAATACCCCATGCGATCGAATGATCATTGGCGACGCCCATGATCAATCCGCGCTTGCCCTGCATCAATCCCTGCATCTTAATCGCTCTCTGTTCACACCGTCCTCATCCTGAGGAGCGCGCGCTGTGCGCGCGTCTCGAAGGATGGGCCAAACATCTCATGGTTCGAGACGGCGCTGAAGAAGCGCCTCCTCACCATGAGGGTATTGTGGAAGTCACCTCTCCCCTGAGGGGAGAGGTGAAAGAAATCACGCATCCATCCGCTTGAATACCAGCGTCGCGTTGGTGCCGCCGAAGCCGAACGAGTTCGACAGCACGGTGCCGACCTTCACATTGTCGATGCGCTTGCGCACGATCGGCATGTCGGC